>NZ_JAUBPI010000004.1:82297-118992 GCF_036700645.1 Microcoleus sp. S36b_A4
GCGAAAAATCCGGTGCTCTGGAATCTTTGCAGCAGCAATTCGCCACCGAAAAGCAAAATCTCGAAAGCCAATTCCAGGAAACCGTGTCAAAGTCGAGTTACGAATCTTTACAGCACGAGTTAGCAGAAAAGTCAAGTGCGATCGGCGACTTCCAAGTTCAACTGAGTAAGTTGCAATATCTGGAAAATCAATTGAACCAGAGTGCGGCGATACAGCGAAATTACGACGCTTTGCAGCAACAGTCTCAAGAACAGCTAAGAACCATCAAAGCTTTACGGGAACAACTAGGTCAAATGCAGGCTGTGGCTGGGATTGGCGAAGCTTATCTCAACAAGTGGCGCCGTCACTGATTCTCTCATCAGCACGGCACAGTCTAACGATCCGGGTGCGCCCGGAGCACTTTACCCCTAAAACGTCCTCTAAACTCGGCCTCCTTCCTCTTGTAGCGATAGATTGTAACCTGTCGCTACAAGAGCTTTTTATTGGAAAATATGAGCATACTATTAAGAAATATTACAATAAATAAATTTATGACAGGCGATCGCACCCCTGAGAGCAAATCCAATCCAGCAGACACTAAGATCCGCGTCACGGTAATTGGAGGCGGCATCGGCGGGCTGACAGCAGCCGCCCTGCTAGCCCGCAGAGGATACAAAGTGCTAGTCTTAGAACAGGCGATCGTCCCCGGAGGATGCGCTTCCACCTTCAAACGCAAAGGCTTTACCTTCGATGTCGGCGCCACGCAGGTTGCAGGATTGGAACCCGGAGGCATTCATCACCGAATTTTTTCAGAATTAGACATAGAACTTCCGGCCGCGACACCCTGCGATCCCGCCTGTGCGGTGTTTTTGCCGGGAGAAACCGCACCGATTAGCGTGTGGCGAGATCCGCAAAAGTGGCAGGAAGAAAGGCAGCGGCAGTTTCCCGGAAGTGAACCTTTTTGGCAATTATTGTCTGCATTGTTCAAAGCTAGCTGGAACTTTCAAGGGCGCGATCCAGTTTTACCGCCCAGAAACTTCTGGGATTTCTGGCAATTAATTCAAGCAGTTCGCCCCGATACTCTAATTACTTTGCCTTTCACTTTTATGACAGTGGGAGATGCTTTGCGGCTTTGTGGGTTGGGCGACAATTTGCGCTTGAAAACTTTTCTGGATTTGCAGTTAAAATTGTATTCTCAAGTTGATACCGAAGAAACGGCGCTACTTTACGCGGCGACGGCTTTAGGAGTTTCGCAAGAGCCGCAGGGATTGTATCATCTACAAGGAAGTATGCAGGTATTGAGCGATCGACTGGTAGAGGCGATCGAACGAGAGGGTGGCAAAGTCCTGTTGCGCCACACAGTTGAAAGTATTGTCACAGCAAATGGCACAGCCACCGGTACAGTGATTCGCAATCAAAAAACAGGCGAAGTTTGGAGAGAAACAGCCGATCGCATTGTTGCCAACGTGACAGCGCAAAATTTAGTAAAATTGTTGTCAAGCGAGCCGATTTTCGGAAATTCAACAGATAATTTAACAGAGAATTTATCGGTTAAATCAGAGACTTCAGAGACAACAAACCAACTCCAAAATCAAATGGCAGGCTACAAATATCGAGTCGATAAACTGCCGCCTGCATCCGGTGCATTTGTCATATATTTGGGAGTCCATGAAAGCGCAATTCCAGAAAATTGTCCGCCGCACCTTCAGTTTCTCTACGATTACGACGGCGAGATTGGGGAGAATAATTCATTATTTGTTTCTGTCAGCCATCCGGGTGATGGCCGAGCACCGAAGGGAATGGCGACAATTATCGCTTCCTCATTTACTGATACTCGAATGTGGTGGAATTCGGTTGATTATGAAGGATTAAAGCAAAAATATACCGCAGGGGCGATCGCCCGTTTGAGCGAATATTTCAATTTGACGCCAGAGTCGATCGTACACCAAGAAGCCGCCACACCCCGCACCTTTGCCCGCTACACAGCGAGAGATAGAGGCGTTGTGGGTGGCATCGGCCAGCGAATACCAACCTTCGGCCCCTTTGGATTTGCCAATCGCACACCAATTAAAAACTTGTGGTTAGTAGGTGACTCCACCCATCCCGGAGAAGGAACTGCCGGCGTTTCGTATTCAGCTTTAACAGTAGTGCGGCAAATGGAAGCCGCCTCTAAAATCTAAGAGGACACGGCAATGCCGCTTCCCTACACCAAAAACAATTAATCGCGCGAGAGATGTAACTATCGCGCGATTAATTTTAGGGAACAGTCAACCGTCAACAGTCAACCGTCAACCATCATTCCGGTGTCACCGGAATTGACACCAACTACATTCTCTGACTACTTGATAGAAATCTTTGCGCCCACAGCTTCAAGCTGTTTCTTCATTTCTTCAGCAGCTTCCTTAGCAATAGCTTCCTTAACTGCTTTCGGTGCGGCTTCTACCAAATCTTTTGCTTCCTTCAGGCCCAGACCGGTAATTGCGCGGACTTCCTTCAGAATTGCGATTTTCTTGTCAGCAGGAACTTCTTCGAGCATGACAGTAAACTCGGTTTGCTCTTCTACGGGTTCAGCAGCGGCTCCACCACCTGTACCGGGCATCATCATCATGCCGCCGACAGGAGCAGCAGCGCTGACGCCGAAAGCTTCTTCAATTTGCTTGACCAATTCAGAAGCTTCGAGCAAAGTCAGAGACTTAAGTTTTTCCAAGATTTCGTCAGTTGCAGTAGACATTCGTTAAACTCCTAGTTCGATTGTAGATTGGGGATTTGGAATTTGGGATTGCTCCTCCATCATTAGTTTGTCGTCTCCAGCCTTCAGCCTGTGGATTAACACTAATGACTGATGACTAATGACTAATGACTAATGACTAAGCAGATACGCTTTCTGCTTCAGGTTGTGCTTCTGCTTCTGCTGCTACTTCTGCTGAATCGCCGTCTTTTTCAGCATAAGCTTTAAGACCGCGAGCGATCGAAGTAGGAACTTGATTGATACCCACAGCCAACTTGGTTGCGACACCGTTGATAGCGCCAGCAATTTGAGCCATGAGTTGTTCTTTCGACGGCAGATCGGCTAATGCTTTAACATCAGCTTCTTTCAGTACCCGTCCTTCCATCACGCCGCCGCGAAGTTCAGTCTTCTTAGAGACTTTTTGGAATTCTTGGTAAGCTTTAATCGCGCCGCCAATATCTTCTTGCACGAACAGAAACGCCGACGTACCAGTCAGCAATTCCTGTAGCGGCTGCCAGGTTTCGTTGCCTTCAACAGCAATTCGCATCAGCGTGTTTTTTGCCACTTGGCAACTGCTGCCTTTCGGACGCAAACGCCGACGCAAATCTGTGATTTCAGCAACAGTTAAGCCCGTGTAGTCAATCACGATCGCCAGTTGAGATTCGCTCAAGGTTTGCTTGAGGTCTGCAATAATCTCATTTTTTACTGCTAAACTTTTGCCCATACTTATTTCACCTCCTTTTAGGATCGAAAACTGCCCACCAAAAACCCCGACCTTAGAGCCGGGGCAGAGAATTAAAAATTAACAAGTCAGAATTAAAAATAGAAAATTTCTAATCTTTGAGTCTTGAGTTTTTATTTCTTCAGCCTCGGCAGGAAATTAAGCGGTCGGCACCTGCGGTCTTCAGCTTATTGATTTTTGATTAGGCTATCATCAGAAGGCAGAGATTAGCAAGGGTCTGGCGTAAGTCTTGTGAGAGATTTACACAGACAGCCGAAGCTGTCTTTTACCTTCTGCCTTCTGCTTAATTCTGTACTAGGCAGCATCAAGTTTGGTATCGCGCAGAGCACTGATATCGACTTCGATCGACGGGCCCATTGTTGCGGATACGTACAAACTGCGCCAGTAGCGACCTTTAGCACCAGAAGGACGGTTGCGGTCAACAGTTTCTTGCAAAGCATGAAGGTTGACGAGCAAATCTTCCGCTGAGAAAGCTGCCTTGCCAAACATAACATGAACGATGCCAGTTCGATCGGCACGGAATTCTAGTTTACCACCTTTAAACTCGTTGATCGCCTGAGCAATGTCAGTCGTCACCGTGCCACCTTTCGGAGAAGGCATCAAACCGCGCGGGCCCAACAACCGACCCAATTTTGCCACCAACGGCATCACGTCTGGGGTAGCAATCAGGCAATCGAAGTCCATCATGCCCTTTTGAATTTCATCGATCAACTCTTCAGAACCAGCAATATCCGCGCCGGCATTCAGAGCTTCTTTAACTTTTTCGCCCTTAGCAATCACCGCAATTCTGACTACTTGACCAGTTCCTTTTGGTAGCGATACAGTTGTCCGCAACTGTTGGTCAGTATATTTCGGGTCAATTCCCAAACGGATGTGAGCTTCAGCAGCTTCGCCAAACTTAGCGGTTGCTGTTTCTTTCAAAAGTTGCAGAGCTTCCAGCGGTAGATAAGGTCTGTCTTCAACTTTCTTTTGAAGTTCTTGCAGTCTTCGCGATACTTTCTTTGCCATTGTTATCTCCTGGGGTCAGTCGATTTTAGATTTTAGATTTTAGATTTTAGATTGAACCTATCGGACAATCTTAAAATCTATCATTTTTCGATTCCTAGCGAAGCTTTGCTTCTCCCCCTGAACCGATCGATTTTGGATTTTTGATTTTGGATTTTTGATTGAAGATTTTACCTTCAAAATCCTGAATTACTGCCAACTGTCAACTGACAACGGACAACTTGCATCAATCCGCGATCGCCACGCCCATATTTTTAGCCGTTCCTGCCACAATTTTCATAGCAGCCTCAACATCATTAGCATTGAGGTCAGGCATTTTGGTTTCTGCGATTTCTCGCAGTTGAGCCTGTGTAATCGTCCCTACTTGCTTGCGGTTAGGTTCTCCCGAACCCTTAGCAATGCCAGCGGCTTTTTGAATCAAAACCGACGCCGGCGGAGTTTTGAGAATAAACGTAAAACTGCGGTCTTCAAAAACCGAAATTTCTACCGGAACCACCAGACCCGCTTGGTCTGCGGTTCTAGCATTGTACTCCTTGCAAAACATCATAATATTGACGCCGTGCTGACCCAGAGCTGGGCCGATCGGAGGAGCTGGGTTGGCTTTTCCCGCCGTAATCGCCAACTTAATTACTGCAACAACTTTCTTTGCCATTAGTTAGTTCTGTTTCTGAACCTGATTGAACTCCAATTCTACAGGCGTATCGCGCCCAAAAATCGAGAGTAAAACTTTGAGCTTGTTTCGTTCCGGGCTAACTTCAATCACATCACCTTCAAAATCCTTAAACGGCCCGGAAAGTACCACAACGTGGTCTCCAGTAGACATCGATACTTTGACAACTGGTTCTGATTCCTGAGCGTTTCTGAAGATCCGTTCTACTTCCGAATGACTCAGAGGTAGCGGTTTGACGTGACCCCTGCCGCGCCCGTAGCGGCGTTTCTGCTCTGCCCCGACAAAATTAATTACATTCGGGGTATTCTTGATCACCTGCCACGTATCCTCGTCCATAAACATACGGATGAGTACGTAGCCGGGAAAGATTTTTTCATCTGACTGCCGCCTGGAACCGTCTTTGCCGACTTTGATTGCCGGAGTTTGCGGAATTTCTACTTGAACGATGCGATCGGCAACATCCAAAGTTTGAATCCGCTGCTGCAAGTTTGCCTTCACGCGCTTTTCGCAGCCAGAGGCAACTTGAACAGCATACCAGCGAGCATCAATCTCCGGCACCTCTGGCGATGCTGCCTGTCCCGTCGCTTCTGTGGAATACTCAGATTCTTCTGATGCAAAAGTCATGGCCCAAACACCTTTCCCGCGCCCCAGTTAAAGAAATTATCCACCAAATAGATCAGGCTTGCTGAGAGGATTACCATCAAAAGCACGGCCAAAGACTCGCTGATTAGCTGCTGCCTGCTGGGCCAAACCACTTTGTCGAGTTCTTCTCTAGTTTCCTTAAAAAAACCCGCAGGGTTAAACCCAGGCGCCGTTATTTCTTGAGTTTCTTGAGCTTCGTCTTTTTTTGCCACGATTCAATCCCCCTTGCGATTTTAGATTTTAGATTTTAGATTTTAGATGGTGTGAGTGGCCCGCGGCTCTCAGATTTTGTGACACTAACCACTTACGCCCAAGTCCCAAATCTCCAATCTAAAGCCACGACTTTTTTACAAGCCCAACCTATCAACTGTGTAACTGCCGATCGCCGAAACCGATGATCGAGAAGCCACACCGAGCATTTGTTGATGGCATTTTTTGCGAACCGCCCACAAAAATTAATTCTACCCGAAAGTTTGCGGTTTTGACTGTTGCCAGCCAATAATCCGGGCGCTTTCGGGCAGAATTTAATGTTTGGTGATTCAGCGCGCCCTGGAGGACTTGAACCCCCGACATCAGGTTTTGGAGACCTGCGTTCTACCAACTGAACTAAGAGCGCACAGGTGAGGTTGCTGAAATTCGCTTAACCTCTAGATTTCTATTTTAACACAGTGCGCTCGTAAATGGGAAACTTTTTTTTGATTTTTTTTAATTTCCCACGAATCATGAACCAAGGGGAAGCTGGGTGCATTCCTACAGGGAGCGATCGAACCGCTGTTTGACGCGAGTAGCTTTGCCCACCCGATCGCGCAGGTAGTAAAGTTTTGCTCTGCGGACTTTCCCGCGGCGCATCACTTGGATAGTAGCGATGCGGGGCGAGTGAATCAAAAACACCCGTTCCACTCCGACGCCCTGAAACACACGACGGACGGTGATTGTTTCATTAATCCCGCCGTTACGCATGGCAATCACAGTCCCTTCGTAGGGCTGAACCCGTTCTTTGTTACCCTCTTTAATTCTGACGCCGACTCGCACTGTGTCGCCGACGTAAATTTCGGGGAGAACTTTGCTGAGTTCTACCTTGACTCTATTTATTTCTTCCGTTTCGATAGAACGGATTATTTCTGCGCCTTTCATCGGATTTACCAAAACTCACAATCCCTTATCATATATCGAAATGCCCGTTTTATGTCAAAAAAATTCTATGTTAGATACCTCCGGGGTCGTATTTCTGCAACTAGGGGCAATGGCCGCACTGGCCTTGTACGTCGCCGCCAACTTGGGGGCCAACGATGTCGCTAACTCGATGGGGACATCCGTAGGCTCTAAGGCTCTAACGCTGCGGCAGGCAATAATCGTTGCAGGCATACTGGAGTTTTCCGGCGCAGTGCTGTTCGGCCAAGGAGTTTCCGAAACTCTGGCAACAGGAGTTGTGAATGCACAAGTATTCGCGGCTCAACCACAAGTATTTTTAATCGGGATGGTGTCAGTGCTGATTGCTTGCGGGATATGGCTGCAAATCGCTACCAGTCGAGGTTTGCCGGTTTCTTCATCCCATGCAGTGGTAGGCGCGATCGCGGGTTTTAGCTGTGTTGCAGCCGGAATTAATGCAGTTGATTGGCGAACCATCGGCACCATCTCCCTAACATGGGTGGCGACACCTGTTGCTAGCGGTGCTTTAGCCGCACTATTTTACAGTGTGGTGAAGTATTCGATTCTCGATCGACCAGATCCTCTATCTCAAATGCGCGAGTGGATACCTTGGCTGAGTGCAGCAATGCTGAGCGTATTTGGGATAATTGTACTGCCGTCTGTTGTGAATGTCGCTTTGGTGCAGACAGGGGCGATCGCCGCGGCGCACGATCGATTTGGCTGGAATCTTCCAATTCACGATATTGTCATTGGCATCGGGGCAATAGCTGCGATCGGCCTCACACTCAATAGCTGGAAAAAATTAGAATCAGTTGAGAAGGAAGAAGAAAGAAGGAAGAAGGAAGAAGTAAAAGGGGATAAGGGATTCGGCCCAAGTACAAAACCCTCCCCCACTCCGACAGTCCCCCACACTCTCATCGAGCAACAAATGGCAAGATTTCAAGTCTTGAGCGCCTGTTTTGTAGCATTTGCCCACGGTTCCAACGACGTAGGAAATGCAGTTGCTCCCCTAGCTGCGATCGCCTACATCCGGCGCACAGGTTCCTTTCCCTCAGGAGATTTCAGCGTTCCCCTATGGATTTTAGTCGTCGGAGGGGCAGGAATAGTCATCGGTTTAACCATCTGGGGCAAAAATGTAATAGCCACAGTCGGGGAAAAGATCATCGAACTCCAACCAAGCGGCGGATTTTGCGCGGAATTAGCCACAGCCACCACAGTCTTGCTAGCATCCCGCTTGGGTTTGCCAGTTTCCACATCCCACGCTTTAGTCGGTGCAGTCGTCGGAGTCGGGCTGATCAAAGCTTGGAAAACAGTACGCTTGCAAACTTTGCTGTCAATTGGTTCGGCTTGGCTGGTGACAATTCCGATCGCAGCAGGTTTGGCTGCTATCATCTTCAGCATCGCGCAATCCATTGGGCAATTTTAGATTTTAGATTTTAGATTGAAGAATTAGAGGTAGATTGGGATTTACTGTTGGGTGGGGGCGGGTTTACGAGATGATTGGTCTTAGGCCGAGATTGTTGGTAAAACCCGCCCCTACAGTCAAATGTCAACAGACTCATCTTTCTGATTGCCTCGGTTGGGATAAACTCGCGAAGGCAAAAGTTTCCAAGCCGCAGCATCTGCACCCCAGTTGCGAAAAATCTTTACAGACGCGAAAATTTTAGCGAAACGCCAATTATAGCCACGCTTCCAGTCAGCGGGCCACTGGGCGGTTTCGTCAGCAGCTTGCAAAGCTCTGACTTCAGCTTCGAGTGCTGTGGCGTGGCGCTTCATGATAATTTCTAGTTGCAAAAAGTGTTCTTCGGGCGATCGCAATTTTTTTATATCCTAACTACAAGGGTGATAAGCTGTTGCGGCATTTAAATTGTATGTTAAAGAACAATCAAACTCTTGTGGGGTGTCCCGCCCGCCCTGAATATACAATTTAAATGCGCGACAGCTTAGACATCTCCAGAAAAGCCAGCTTTGAACAGGCAAGATGTCTGTGCCACAATAATTATTGGAGATGGCTAATAGAAATTTCGCACATCAAACCTGGTTGCGGCACACCAGCACGCGGGCCACTCAATGACTTAATTCCTTCTCCAAGCAATGCTTTAGCTGTTGAGCCAGCACCTCGACCCCTGGCTTTCTCAGCATAGTCAGGTGATTTCCAGGAACCCTAATCACCTCTACTTTTTGGGCCGTTAATTCGCTCCAGCCAAGAGTCGGATCTTGATGACTCATGCTTAGCTGTTCCCTCGATCTAAACAGAGTAATTCGCTGCGGGTAAATTTTCGGTACATAGCTGAGAGTTGCTTGACTATTAGCCTGAAATACAGTAAACATTGAGGGAATTGCCAGCTCGCGCCAGCTCCGTTCTTTTGACTCCTGAGATAGGATGCTAACCATAACGGCCTGTTTCCAATTCCAGCGATGCAAAAAATTAGCTGCCAAATTAAGCATCTTATTTAATGTCGGAAATTTGGCAGCAATACCGCCACTTTGAACATTTTCTGCACCAGCCACCAAGCGAAAATAATCTACTACAAAAGGCCAGATAGAGCGCGAAACAGTAGTCAGAATAAACTTGCAACCGTCCCAAAAAGAAGGTTTGTTAGCAGAAACCGGCGCTAAAGTATCCAGCACAGCAAGTAAAGCCACTTCATCCCCCGCTGCGAGCAACTGTTGAGCCATCTCAAAAGCAACCAAACCTCCAAAAGACCAGCCTCCTAAAAAATAAGGCCCTTTTGGTTGAACGGTACGCAAGGCTGCGATGTAGTCAGCCGCCATGTCTTCAATGCTAGTTAACGGAGAACTTTCGCCGTCAATACCCTGTGGTTGCAGCCCGTAAAACGGTTGATTTTCTCCTAGCCCAAAGGCTAACTCGCAATAAGGAAATACGACGCCAAAGATGGGATGGACGCAGAAAAACGGGGGATTTTTACCGCGAGGCTTAATTGCAACTAAAGGCGACCATTCCAGAGAATTTGTTTCTGAAGATAGCAAATCAGCTAAACCTTCAATTGTCGGATTTAAAAAAAGAGCAGACAGCGGCAACTCGCGCTCAAATTGCTGGTTAATCTCATTGATGAGGCGGATTGCCAGCAGGGAATCTCCACCCAAATCGAAGAAGTTATCGCGAATGCCAACGCACTCTGCGTTGAGGATTGTGACCCAAATCTTGGCGAGGGTTGACTCGGTTGGTGTGCGAGGTGCAATGCAGCTTTGATCTATTGAATGGCTAGTTAGAGTTCCCGGTGCAGGTAGGCGCTGGCGGTCGATTTTGCCATTGGGAGTTAGGGGCAGAAAATCCATCGTCACAAAAGCACTGGGAATCATGTAATTGGGCAGTTGTTGTTTGAGGAAATTGCGTATTTCCCCGGGATTGAGCGTCTGATTGTGATTGGGGACGACATAAGCAACTAGGCGTTTGTTGCCCGACAAATCATCCGCAGCAACCGCCGCTGTTTCTTTGACTGCTGGATGCTGAACCAGCAGCGCTTCAATTTCTCCCAATTCTATTCGATAACCGCGAATTTTTACCTGTTCGTCAGTGCGGCCTAAAAACTCAATATTGCCGTCGGGAAAATAGCGAGCTAAGTCACCAGTTTTATAAATTCGTTCTCCTGCTTTCTGGCTAAACGGATTAGCAATAAATCGCTGGGCGGTTAATTGGGGGCGGTTCAGGTAGCCTCGCGCCAATCCGCTGCCGCCGATGTACAATTCACCGGGAATTCCAACGGGTACAGGCTGTAAATTTTCATCTAAAATATAGAGTTGAGTGTTAGCTATTGGACGGCCGATTGGCGGTTTTTTGCGGTCGCCAATTTCGGCAAAACTTGACCAGACTGTCGCTTCTGTAGGGCCGTAAGCGTTAAAAAATCGGCGCCCAGAAGCCCAGCGTTTAACAATATCCGGGGAACAAGATTCGCCCGCACAGATGATTGTTTGCAGTGCGGGAAGTTCGGCGTTTGGAAGGACAGCTAGCAGCGAGGGTGGGAGGGTGGCGTGGGTAATAGTATTGTCCTGCAAAAATTGGATTAATGTTTGTCCGGGCAACAAAGATTCTTTCTTGGCACAGTAAAGTGTTGCTCCGGTTCCCAAGGCCATGACAATCTCAAAGATTGAGGCATCAAAACTTAGGGATGCGAATTGCAAAATGCGGTGATTTGAGTTTAAGTTAAAAGCTTCTATTTGAGCTAGGGCTAAGTTGTAGAGTCCCCGATGTTCTATTAAAACGCCTTTAGGTTTTCCGGTTGAACCAGATGTGTAAATGACGTAGGCTAGGTTTTCGGGTAGGATATTTGTAGTTGGGTTTTTGGAGCTTTGTCGCGCGATAATTTCTCTGTCGGAGTCCAAACACACTACTGAAAAAACTCCGTAAGTTTCCGGCTGCGTCAAGTTTTGGGCTAAGTGCTGCTGAGTTACCAAAATCGACACCTGAGCATCTTCTAACATGAAGTTAAGGCGCTCTTGAGGATAAGTTGGATCTAAAGGCAGGTAGGCTGCGCCTGCTTTGATAATGCCTAGCAATCCGACGATCGCATCTAAGGAACGTTCTACACAAAGACCCACTAAAACTTCTGGTCCTGCTCCCAATTGCTGCAAGTAATGTGCAAGTTGGTTGGCTCGGCTGTTGAGTTGGCTGTAGGTTAACTGCTGGTTTTCAAAGACGGCGGCGACAGCATGGGGCGTTAGCGCAGCCCTCGAAGAGGATCGCGCGACTCGATCTTCAAATAGCTGATGGAAACACTGGTTTTGCGGATAATCTCTGTGAGTGTCATTCCAATCGATTAATAATTGCTGGTATTCTGGCGCTGTCAGCAAAGCCAAGTCGCTGAGGTGCTGTTTGGGATTGGCAACAATGGCTTCAAGCAGCGTTTGGAAATGTCCCGCCATGCGCGCAATTGTGCCGCTATCAAATAAATCTGTGCTGTACACAAATTGCCCTTGAATACTTCCTGCATTTTCCCACAAGTGGCACTCTAAATCTAGCTTGGCGGTTCCTGCGTCAAAGTCGATCGCCTCTCCAGCAATTCCCGGCAATTCTAGCGCTGCTACAGGAGTGTTTTGCAGGCTGAAACTAACTTGAAATAGGGGGTTTCGGCTCAACTCGCGATCGGGGTGCATTTCCTCAACCAACTTCTCGAAGGGCAAATCTTGGTGGGCGTAGGCTGCCATTGCGACGTTTTTTACCCGATGCAAGAGTTCCCGAAAAGTTGGATTTCCTGATAAATCTGCACGCAGCACTAAACTGTTGACAAAAAAACCGATTAATGCTTCTATTTCGCTCTGGTTGCGATTGGCGATCGGCGTTCCTACTGCAATATCTACTTGTCCTGTATAGCGGTACAGCAAAGTTTGAAAAGCGGCTAGTAGAGTGATAAATAAAGTCGCGCTTTCTTGCTGGCTCAATGACTTTAGCGCCTCGCTCAAAGCAGGTGATAGTGTTATAAATTGTTTAGCGCCCCGGTAGGATGGAACGGCTGGTCTTTGCCTGTCTGTTGGTAGATTGAGAGTGGTAATTTCCTTTAACTGCTGCAGCCAATAAGCTAACTGGGTTTCTAATACTTCGCCCTGCAACCATTGGTGCTGCCACTCTGCAAAGTCGGCGTACTGCACGGGCAGTGCTGGTAAGTGCGAGATCCCATTTTTTACAAATGCTGTGTAGAGCGTTCCCAGCTCTCGAATTAGCACTCCAATCGACCACCCATCAGCCACAATATGATGTAAATTCAGCAACAATATATGTTCTGTTTCACTGAGTTGTAACAGCGTTACTTTGAATAACGGCCCGGCGGCTAAATCGAAAGGGCATTGCGCTGCATCGGTTGCGAGTTGCAGCGCTGCGGTTTCTTGCTGAGTTGGCGAAAGATTTTGTAAGTCGATTGTGGGGAGGGATACGGTTAAAATGGGAGCAATAACTTGTACGAGTTCCCCTTCCAAAAGCGTAAAAGTGGTGCGTAAACTTTCGTGTCGCTGCACAATTTCGTTGAAGGTTTGCTCTAAGGATCTTAAGTTGAGGGAACCTGTTAAGCGGAGTGCTGTTGAGACATTGTAGAAAGGATTGCCCGGTGCTAATTGATTGAGGAACCAAAGCCGCTGCTGAGCAAACGATGCGGGGAATACAAAAACTTCTATTTCTTGCTGCATATTTATCGAAATTGCATCCTGTTCAACAGCCATCCTTTTCATTTACTTTCTCGATTCAACATCTTGCCCAAGCCAAAAACCATCTTAAAATTATCTGCGTTTATCAGCGTTAATCTGCCCTTCATCTGCGGTTGCTCTATCAATCCAAAAATTATGCAATAGGTCTATTAAAAGATGATAGCTTCCTCCGCCGACTATCGCGCGAAATCGGCACTAAAGCCGGAGCATCACTTTTAGCATTCTTATCTTTTAAACTTTCCACAATCTTAGATAATTCTGCAATTGTCGGCGCTTCAAAAACCCGGCGCAAAGGCAACTCTACCCCGAAAGCATCTCGCACTCTCGAAACAAGCTGAGTCGCCAGCAGCGAATGGCCTCCTAATTCAAAGAAATTGTCCCGGATACCCACTCGCTTTATCCCCAAAACCTCAACCCAAATTTTCACTAAAACTTCCTCAATAGAAGTCTGAGGCGCAACATAACCGCCAGCCCATTCTAACTTAATCGGCTCCGGTGCAGGCAAAGCGAGGCGATCGACCTTTCCGTTAGCCGTCACCGGTAGCGACTCCAGCACCACAAAAGCCGACGGAACCATATATTCCGGCAGTTTTTCTGCTAGATAAGCCTGCAACTGCGGCACTAATTTACGTGCTGCTTTAGCTTGTAAGGGATTGTTAGCATAAGAGCGCCAAGGACGCAAGTTATCGCTTCTGGTTTCTCGCACAAAATCTCTGGTTTCGCCCCGTGCAAACACTACATCGTAGCGCCCTTGACTGTCGGAATTAGACCAACTAATATTAACATTATACGGAACTTCCAAAGCATACCACGCTTCGGGATTGACTCCTAAATCCTCGACTTTTTCCACGGCTTTCTGCAACTGACCTGCTGTTGGAAATTTATCGACAACAGACAGCAACTCTGCCGCCTTAACTGCTGCCGTTACCCGCGCATTAGGCACATTAGCAATTCTTAAAAGGTCGAGTTGATTTTGCAATAATATTTGTTGCACTTTGGTAACAGTCAGATTCTGATTTTCATCCAACCAATCCAGCCGTTTTTCTGCGCCCCACTCCCCTTTTGGCGATGATTTTGGGCGTGCTGTTTCAGAGGCAATATGCAAAATAGCATTGTACCGAAAATCAGTTAACTCATTGCGATCGCTACCGCGAATTAATTGAATTTTTACGCCGCCAATCTGCGGAAAGCGGTGCTTTAATGCGCTAAAAAAATCTGGTTCAATAACTAACTCTGTTTCTTGAAAAATTTGCATTTTTACTCGCTGCTGCAACTGTTCGCCCGCGAGAGAAGGTTCGGCTTGATACAGTTGTACCGAAGCGTGAAAAGCTGCCAGCAACGGCAAGCTGCGGACATCTCCGATGAATATAAAGCCGCCGGGAGCAGTTGCTTTCACCGCACCTTCTAGCACCTGCACGAGATAGTCGATTGTCGGGAAATATTGCACGACAGAGTTGAGAATTACTGCATCAAAAGCTGCTGTCTCTACTCCTTCAAAGTCAGTCGCCATTTTTTGAAGCAGCGTTACATTAGCTAACTCTTGATTTGCCAAGTGCTGCTGAATATAGTTGAGCGAAATAGGTGAAAAGTCTGTTCCGCAATATTGAGTGCAGCGAGGGGCAATTTGGAACAGCAACAAACCTGTGCCGCAGCCAATTTCTAACACTCGGCTGGGCTGCAAAGCTAAAATTTGGGCGGCTTGATTGTTCGCCCAGTCGCGCATCTGTTCTGCTGGGATTGGCTGATTAGTATAGCTGCTATTCCAGCCGACAATATTAAATGTTGGATCTGAGTCAACAGCAGGTTGATTGTAAGTTTCATTGTAGAGCATTTGCCACTGCAAAACCTGTTCGTCCTGCAATTGCATTATTTGGTTTTTTTCGCGGGCAACGCTATATTCTGGATTCAGGGCAATATAAGCTACTAAACGTTTATCTCCCTGTCCATCTTCCGAAGCTATTGCTACAGTTTGCTGCACGGCCGGATGTTGAGTTAATACTGTCTCGATTTCTCCTAATTCGATGCGGAAACCGCGAATTTTTACTTGTTCGTCAATGCGTCCTAAAAATTCAAGGTTGCGATCGCCTCTGTAGCGCACTAAGTCGCCGGTTTTGTAAATTCGCTCTCCTGAATTTGGTTTAAAAGGATTGACAATAAATCGTTCTGCGGTTAAATCTGGGCGGTTGAGGTAGCCGCGAGCGAGTCCGTTTCCGCCGATGTACAATTCGCCAACAACGCCGATCGCCACTGGCTGCAAATATTTGTCTAATATGTAGATTTGAGTGTTAGCAATGGGGCGGCCAATTGTCGGGGCGATGTCTGTTTGCTCGGTTACAGGAACATAACCGGAAGTTGTGACGACGGTGTTCTCGGTTGGGCCGTAATTATTTACTAGCTTAAATGGATGGGATTTTAAAGGATGTTGTTGCAGTTTTTCGCCGCCTGCGAGCAAGATTCGCAACGCTGTTATTTGAGGCCAATCTAATAGCAAAACTTTTTCGGCTAAAGGTGTTGGCAAAAAGCTAATGGTGATGGCTTTTGATACTAACCAGTTTTGCAGTTTTTCAGGATCTCGCCTGATGTCATCTTCTGGAAAGTAGATGCTAGATCCCGCGGCGAGATAAGGCCAAATTTCCCACCCGCAAGCATCAAAGCCGATCGCAGCAATTTGCGTTGCTCGATCGCCCGCTGACACCCCAAACTCTTTTTGATGCCAAAAAACGAGATTTAACAAGCTCCCGTGCTCAATTTCCACTCCTTTCGGCTTTCCCGTGGAGCCGGAGGTGTAAATCGCGTAAACCAGATTTTCGGCTGTGACTGCGCTGGTTGGATTGTCGGCGATTTCTTGGGAAATCATCTCCCAGTCTGTGTCTAAACAAACTATATGTAAATTGGGCGAGCGCAAATTCTCTACCCATTGCTGCTGAGTTAACACAATAGATAATTGAGCATCTTTTACCATAAAGCTCGATCGCTCAGCAGGATAGCTCGGATCTAAAATTAAGTAAGCTCCTCCCGCTTTCAGGATACCCAACATCCCCACGATCAGATCGAGCGATCGCCCGCAGCAAAGCCCGACTAAAACTTCCGCCCCAACCCCCATTTTTTGCAAATAACGTGCTAGTTGGTTGCTGCGGAGATTTAGCTCTCCATAGGTGACTCGCTCCTCTCCAAATACCAGCGCCACCGCCTCCGGTGTCCGATCTGCCTGCATTTCAAATAGCTGATGGATGCACAAATCTTGCGGATAATCCGCCTGAGTATTGTTGCATTCAACTAATAAACGATCGCGCTCTTGGGCGCTCAAATATTGCAAGTTTGCTATGCGCTCTTCAGGATTGGTCACAATGCTTTCTAACAAGGTTTGAAAATGCCCGATCAGGCTGGTAATCGTAGCTTCATCAAATAAATCGGCGCTGTAAATAACCATGCCGCTGATGCCCTCTGAGCTATCAACCCACAGCTTATTGCTGGGCGATTGGTTGCTTCCCGAACTGTTGGGCGATCGCTCCCACAAATGAAACTCCAAATCAAACCGCGCTGTACCCACATCTAACTGCTGCGGGCTGAGTGTTAATTCTGGCAATTCTAACCGATTCCCCGGCGCGTTTTGCAGCGCAAACGCCACCTGAAATAAGGGATTTTGGTTCAACGCGCGATCGGGGTGCAGTTCTTCTACTAACTTCTCAAACGGCAAATCTTGGTGAGCGTAAGCTCCTAATGCTACCTCTTTGACTCGGTTTAAAAGTTCCCGAAAAGTTGGATTTTCCGACAAATCTGTACGCAACACTAAACTGTTGACAAAAAAACCGATTAATGCTTCAATTTCACTGCGGTTGCGATTGGCGATCGGCGAACCTACAACAATATCTTCTTGCTGCGCGTAATGGTAAAGCAACGTTTTAAAAGCTGCCAGCATTGTCATAAACAGCGTCACTCCTTCGCGCTGGCTCAACGTTTCTAAAGCCTCGCTCAGTTGTTTTGGCAGTTGCAAAAATTGCCTTTTGCCTCGGTAACTTTGAATTGCTGGCCTGGGGCGATCCGCAGGCAAATTTAGCATAGAAATGCCGTTTAACTGCTGCCGCCAGTAAGCAAGCTGCGTTTCTAAAACTTCCCCTTGCAGCCATTCGCGCTGCCATTTTGCAAAATCAGCATACTGGATCGACAAAGCCGGTAAAGGCGAAGGTTTTTCGCTAGCAAATGCCGTGTAAAGTGCGCCTAATTCCTGAATTAGCACTCCGATAGACCAACCATCGGAGACAATGTGGTGCATATTCAGCATTAGTAAATATTCGGCATCATCTAACTGCAATAATGTGACTCGAAGCAACAAGTCATTGGACAAATTGAAAGAGCGTTGAGCTTCCTGGGCGGTGAGCCTGTTCGCTTCAGTTTGTCGAGATTCCTTTGGCAAATTTCGCAAGTCCACTACATTAATTGGAAGGTGGAAAGCAGCAGCTATTCTCTGAACGGGTTGGCCCGAAACTACTGTTAAAGTCGTGCGTAAAGCTTCGTGGCGGCGCACAATTTCATTGAAGGTTTGTTGCAGGGCTGCAAAATTGAGCGCACCTGTCAAACGCAAGGCTGCGGGAACATTATAGAAGGGATTGTTCGGGACTAATTGGTCGAGAAACCACAAGCGCTGCTGTGCAAAAGAAAGCGGTAAATTTCCGTCCCGCCCCAGAGGAACAATCGGTGTAGGAGTGAAACTAGAAGTACGATTAGCTGCTTTTAAAAATGAAATAATTTCGGCTTTTTTCTGAGAAATTTCGGCCCGCAGTTCGGGTGTAATAATTCCTTCGGGAGCATTGCAGCGCAGGATCTCGCCCTCAACAAAAATATTAATATCTAGAGTGCGAAGGTAAGATAAAAACTCAACTAACTCCACCATGGCAGAATCTTTGGCATTTGGCGATGAGCTCGATATTTTTGGATCGGGCATTTTGAGTCATCCTGTGATTACTTTTGCAAATATAAAAGAAATTCCACCAGCGCACAAGTTAAGAGCTTAACTTACCCCTTGCTTACTGTGGCCTAACCTGAGTATGATCCTGTTTGAATTCGTAACCCAAATTCTACCCAAGGTTTCAGTTTATGCCGTTCATGCCCTTCAATTTCCTGTTCCTATGGCTGGTGGGATTGCTGTCCGTCGGCGTACTTGGCGGAGGTATATACATTATTTACGAATGGTACATCGGCCAACTTGTAGGGATTTCCTACATAGTCAGCGGAGTCTTGATGCTTCTTTGGTCTGTTGGCGGCCGCTTTATCAGTTTGCCGCTGTTCCGCCGCCCCGGTGCTGACGAACCGAAGCCGACGCGGACGGGTACGGTGCAGCGGTTAGAGAGGCCTGATGGCACTATTTTACAAGTAGAATTCTACGGCCCAGAGGATGGACAGCCGATTATCCTCTCGCACGGTTGGGGGCCCAACAGTATGGTTTGGTATTACGCCAAACGCCAACTAACCGATCGCTTCCGAGTGATTGTTTGGGATCTTCCAGGTTTGGGAAAATCCACTCGACCAAAAAACAGCGACTACTCCCTAGAAAAATTTGCCCGCGATCTCGAAGCCGTCATTGCCATAGCAGGAAATAAACCTGTTATCCTACTCGGACACAGCATGGGCGGCATGATTTCTCTAACATTCAGTCGGCTTTTCCCAGAACTTCTCGGTAGTCGAGTAGCTGGTTTAATTCTGGTAGATACGACTTATACTAATCCCGTCAAAACCGCTATTTTTAGTGGTTTATTACGCGCTTTGCAAAAGCCGCTGCTCCAACCTATGCTTTATCTCACCATAGCTCTTGAACCCATTATGTGGGGAATGACTTGGCTGAGCTATCTCAATGGTTCACTGCACATCAGTGTAGAATTATCGGGATTTAAAGGCACTGAAACGCGCGGTCAATTAGAGTTCTCAGCTTTATTATCAGCCTTGGGTTCTCCCGGCGTTCTCGCTCGCGGCACATTGGGAATGCTCAAATTTGATGAAACAAAAACTTTGCGATCGATTGACATTCCAGTGTTGGTGATCTGCGGCGATTCAGATATCGCCACTACGCCCCCAGCTAGCCTGCGAATGAAAGCAGAATTACCTCAAGCAGAGCTAGTTACTATACAGAAAGGAGGACACATGGCATTAATGGAGCATAACCAGCAGTTTGCAGAAGCTGTCAGGGCATTCTGCACTGAAATTTCGTGACTAAAAATGTGAGTTAAAATCCTGTAGGTTCTGGCTGGGGATACCCTATTTTTTTTCTTAGTCTTAATGTCCCGAACTAAAGAAGAATCTTTGATAAATTGATAATAAAGCTTGTCCCCTTGCCCTCTGCACTTTCAACCGCAAGTGTCCCTTTATGGGCTTCAATAATACTCTTTGCTAAAAATAATCCTAATCCCCAGCCGGTTTGCTCCTGAGCACAAATGGTTCGACGAAATTGTTGAAATAGGATGGATTGAGCGTCTAGGGCGATCGGATCGCCTTCATTATGGATAGTAAGGCTGATCTGCGTTTCAGTTTGCTGGAGCGTGAGTGTAATCGGCGTAGTAGGCGCACCATATTTCACAGCGTTAATTGCTAAATTTTCAATCACCCGCCGTATTTCTTTACGGCTGCAAAAAGTCCTCATATCAGAATCAGAGACTACAACAAACCGCTCTCCATACGCGAAGGTCAAATCTTCTACCACCTCTTGGACTAGCATCACAAAATCGCATTCATCAAATTCAATCTTTAAGCTCTGCCCTGCCCGCAGCCGACTCGCATCAAGCAGATTTTGAATCATCGAATCCAGCCGATTGATCGCACTGAGCATCCTCGCGGCCACATCCGTGTGGCTATCTCCTCGTTCCAGCCGCCGCAGAGTCAGTTGAGTTCCCATTTTTACGACATTCAGAGGCCCTCTGAGGTCGTGAGTTAGCGTCACCATAAATAGTTCTTGAATATCTCGCAGCGTTTCGGAGAATTGAGTAGCCGCGTCATTAACGGCTTGCTCAATGGAGCCGATAATAATGTCTCGATCCTGCACTCCTAAAGGTGCTTCTTCTTCTAAAACTTGAAATATGACTTGACGGAGGAGATGATACTCGAAAATGAGGTGAGTCATAGAGTAGTCAGCATACCCCGCCCGTTCATGCCCATGCAGCTTGCCAATCCGCGTACTTTCTACCTCATCGGCTGTGATTCGGGCAGATGTCCTGACAATTCGGTTTGAGAGTTCATCTACCAGTTGGTTTAAGTACAGAGGTAGGGAATCTTGCAAGACAAGAGAATTTTGATGCGTTGATGCACCGACTTCATCACGCGCCCGCTTCTCCCACATCCGCATAATTTTTTCAGAATTTTGTTTAAGACGGTCAGACGCTTGGTTGGACATCGTTTCGGAGTTTCTGGATGAGTGGCTGTTGAGAGAACCTTTTCTCCCTTATTTGTAATGCCCCGCAAGCAATCTTGCAAGTATATAGGCAGCCTCAGCCTTTAGCAGGTTAGCAAGTAACAGGTCTAAATCTCCTCGTGAAACAGGCTTGAATATCAGTTCCCATTGCGGTAATTTCTACCGACAGGGCAGATGCCAATTCCACAAAACAATCAAAATCCTCCCGCAATTATGTAAGGGCTTAGAATTCCACATTTTCTCGCTCATTTTCATCTGTTCTGCGAGTATCCAAACCAGTCGCAGCCCAGCGCATTGTCTCAATGTATTTTGCCAGACTCGCCACAGTCGGAGCCTCAAACAAACTGCTGACCGATAACTCGACTTGCAAAGCGTCTCGGATGCGAGAAATCAACTGAGTTGCTAGCAGGGAATGCCCGCCTAGTTCAAAGAAATTATCGTAGATACTAACCTGCTGTTTTCCCAAAACTTTAGCCCAAATTTTCCCCAGCATTTCTTCGAGTTCAGTCCGAGGCGCTACATAATTTTCTGTTATATCCTCGCTGTCTGTATCTATATCAGGCAAGGCGCGGCGGTCTACTTTTCCATTAGGCGTCAGTGGCATATTCTCCAAAACTGCATAAGTTGCAGGAACCATATATCCTGGTAACTTTTCTTTCAAAAATTGGCGCAAGTCACTTGATTTGAGATTGGGAATTTCTAATTTTTCATTAATGCGGTCAGGAACAACATAAGCTACCAAATGTTTATCATCGGGGATGTCTTCCCTGACAATTACTACTGCTTCGCGTACTTGTGGATGCTGGTACAAAGCCGCTTCAATTTCTCCCAATTCGATGCGGTAGCCACGAATTTTTACTTGGTCGTCAATGCGACATAAAAACTCGATGTTACCGTCAGCTAAATAGCGGCCTAAATCACCTGTTTTATAAAGACTACAACCTGATTTATTGCTAAAAGGATTAGGAATGAATGCAGCAGCAGTTAAATCCGGCTGGTTGAGGTAGCCTTTCGCCAGTCCGTCACCGCCGACGTACAATTGACCCATAACACCGATCGCCACTGGCTGCAAATCCGCATCGAGGAGATAAATTTGCGTGTTGGCGATCGGGCGGCCGATGGGGATAGATGTTGCGGTTTCGGGTACGTCTTGCACGCAATAATAAGCAGAAAATGTGGTATTTTCTGTAGGCCCGTAAACGTGAATTAATTTAGTGGTTTGATTTTGTTTGAGAAGTTTTTTAACCCATCTCATATCGACCGATTCTCCGCCAAACAGCAAGCAGCGCAGCGAATCAAAAGCTTGCGGTAAAACTCTAGCAATTTGTTGAAATAAGGCAGTTGTTAAAAACAAGACGGTGATGCCTTGTTGGCGCAGTTCTAAGGCTAAATCGTGAGGCGAAAGGGTAATATTTGTGCTAATTCCCACGAGTTGAGCGCCGTTAAGCAAGGCTCCCCAAATCTCGAATGTGGCTGCATCGAATGAAGCGTTTGATGCTTGGGCAATTTTATCGGTAGGTTCTATTTTTATATAGTTGGTGTTGAGTACCAGCCGATTTACTGCTTTGTGGGTGACAGCAACTCCCTTGGGTTTTCCTGTTGAGCCAGATGTGTAAATAACGTAAGCTAGGTTGTCTGCTGTTACGGTGTTGGCGGGATTTTCGGCGCTTTCTTTGGCTATGTGTTCCAAATCGCGATCGAAGTAAATCACCGAGTTTGAGAAGTCTCGGAAATTCTCAATCAATTTATCTTGAATTAGCAAGACTTTAACTTGAGCATCTTCCAGCATCAAGTTTAGCCGATCGCGCGGATAGCTCGGATCTAACGGTAGGTAAGCTCCTCCCGCTTTCAGTATAGCCAACATCCCGACAATTAGGTCGATCGATCGCTCTGCACAAAGCCCCACTAAAACCTCCGCCCCCACGCCCAGTTTTTCTAGGTAGCTCGCCAGTTGGTTGCTGCGACTGTTGAGTTCTCTGTAAGTGAGGTGCTGGCTGCCGAAAGTTAGGGCGACATCCTCCAGATGCTGCCGGGCTCGCTCTTCAAATAACTGATGAATGCACTTATTTTGAGGATAATCTGTCCGAGTATCGTTCCATTCTCTGAATAATTGATTCACTTCATCCTCGCTCAATAAAGGTAAATTAGCGATTCTTTGTTCTGGATTAGCCACAATGCTTTCCAGCAGCGTTTTAAAATGTCTCAGCATTCGGGCGATCGTAACTTCATCAAATAAATCTGTATTGTACACAGCTAAGCCTCTGAGGCCTTCCGAATCTTTCCAATGTTCGCCGTATCTGCTCCTAAAATTATCGGAAGCTTCCCACAAATACAGCTCTAAATCAAAGCGCGTTGTTTGAGTCTCCAAAGGAAAAGAACTCAACTTTAATCCTGGCAATTCTAGCTCGTCCAGCGGCGCATTTTGCAGACCAAATACCACCTGAAACAGCGGGTGGCGATTCAACGATCGCTCTGGGTGCAATTCCTCGACGAGCTTCTCAAAAGGCAAATCTTGGTGAGCATAAGCTCCCAGGGTTACTTCTCGCACCCGGCCCAAAAAATCTCGAAATTTCGGGTTTCCCGAACAGTCTGTTCGCAGCACTAAAGTGTTGACAAAAAAACCGATTAATGATTCGATTTCGCTGCGGTTGCGATTGGCGATCGGCGAACCTACCACAATATCTTCTTGCTGCGAGTAACGGTAAAGCAATGTTTGAAATGCTGCGAGCAGTGTCATAAATAAAGTCGCTCCTTCTCGCTGCGAGAGTGCTACAAGTGCGTCCTTCAAGTTTTTTGACAGTTCTAAATATTGAGTTTTTCCGCGATAATTTTGCCTAGCTGGTGCAGGGCGATCGGTGGGCAAATTTAATGCCGAAATCCCGTGTAATTGCTGCCGCCAATAAGCTAGCTGGTTTTCTAATACTTCACCTTGCAGCCATTCGCGCTGCCACTCGGCAAAGTCGGCATATTGAAGTGATAATTCTGGGAGGGGAGATGGCTGTTGATTTATAAACGCTGTATAGATAGCCTCCAGTTCTCGAATTAGCACACCGATCGACCAATCATCGGAGGCTATGTGGTGCATATTTAGCAAGAGAATATGCTCGCTTTCTGTCAGCCGCAGGATGGTTACTCGCATCAGTGGCCCGGTGGATAAATTGAAAGGGCGAAGAGATTCTGCTGCGGAGAGTTTCTTTGCTTCTGTTTCCCGTTGTTCTGGCGGTAAATCTTGCAACTCTAATATTTTTAAATTAGTCTTGAAAGCGGCAGAGATGATCTGCACTGGTTGACCTGATACCGCTGCAAAAGTTGTTCGCAAAGTTTCGTGGCGCTGCACTATTTCGTTGAAGGTTTTCTCTAACGCTGTTAAGTTGAGGGAACCAGTTAAGCGCAGTGCGGTTACTACATTATAGAAAGGGTTTTCCGGTGCGAATTGGTCGAAAAACCACAAGCGCTGCTGGGCAAATGATGCCGGAAAGACAAACACTTCGGCTTCTGAGGAAATATTCAGTTTTTGTCGATCGCTTGTAAAGGAATTGTCATAAATTTCGGATGCCATATCTGTTGCTCTTGGGGGATGGGATATGTTAATTTTTTGATGGCGCGGGGTTGCTTTTTGACGTGCGATCGCCTCTTAAAACTTTCGCGAGCAAAAGATCGGAACCTTTAATATAATAAATCCGGGTGCAGGAGTGCGGGAGAGACGCGGGGAATAGAAACGGGGTTTCTGCCTGCAGGATCAAGTTATCCATTGAGGGGCTAGGAGTGCCACCCCCCAATCAAATTTAGTCGCGGAACGGGCTCTTAGGCTTGTGATTCGGGTGCAATCGGGTGAGTTAGATGCGAGAAATTCCGGGAGCAATCCGTAGAGAGGTCAAGGTGTAGTATGATTTCTAATTGCACAAAGTGTTCTTGGGGCGATTCCCTGCCGGATAGCTTTGCTTCACGCAATTTTCTCACATTTGTAGCTTAGCGACTACTATTGATTCAACAGTGTTCGCAATCTTTTAGATCAATTCACTAGAACTTGCGACCTAATTTGTCACAATACTTAAGAACACTGAACGTGCAGTTTAAATTAGAGGTTATAGGCTAATGGCGCAGCGGAACGTATACTCGTCAAAGGGCGAGCCAGAGGATGCACAATCAGCAGAAGAAGTCCTTCACTCAGTAATGCAAGAACTGGACGCTTTGCATGAAAATGTCAAAGGCCAGTTAAATCAAGACATTACTCGGCTGCAAACTGAAAAAAATCACCTGATTGAAGATATTGAAGACCTCCGGGAGCAATATCGCAAATTGCAGTCTCAGCAAATGGAATCTCTATCTGGGCGATACATTCAGCAGCAGCAATTGTGGCTGAAGCAGTTGGCTCAAGTTTTGGCTCACAATTTGCAGGATTTGTTGGTGCAGCGGTTCAACGAACTCAGCGCTAATTCGGGAAATTCTCTCAGCAGCCCTATTCCCAGTGGCGAGTTCCCGATACCCTTACCGCCGAGCAACTACGACGAACGCGCCTCGCAGTTACTGGCGGCGCTGGATGAAAGGATCGATCGCAGTTTCCAGATGCTGGAACAAGATTTAACCAGTTACGAAAGCGAGCTTTCTGTGCGGCTCAACAACATGAAAACCCTGGAACTGCAAGGGGAAGAGCTGTTACAAAATCTCGTAAACCGCATCAGGGAAGAACTCGAAGAAGAAGAATATCTTGAGAATCCTTTCGATGCTCAAGATTCCTATGTCGAGGAATCAAATAATTCTGTTAATTCTGTCCGCCCGCAATTTCTGCAGCCAACACCTGCGGATGCGCCGCGGGAACCCGTGCCACAGCCTTCTTCAGTCTCCTCTCCAGCAACCGCTAAACCAGGTTCTCAAGTACAGACAGGTTTGGTGCTGGCGTTGTCTTCGGCTGTTGTATTGTCGCTGTTTAATGTTTGTTTAAGAATTTTGATTAAAGCCAAAAATCCTCGGGTGGTTTTTGGGTTGTTTGAATTTCCGGGGGTGGTGACTCCAGGTTTTGGAAATTCTTTGTTGATTTTGTTGATGCGGCTGATCGTGGTGATGGCTTTGATGCCTATATTGGCAACATTTCTGTATCCTTCTGTGTGGAAAGATATTAGGCGGTTGTTCGAGTCGGGCGATCGAGCTTTGTGGAGTAAGGTTTTAGGAAGCGCATTTTTTCTGTTTTTGTCTCAGGTTTTGATTTATTTGGCGATCGGCAATATTCCAGCGGGGATTGCGATTACGATTTTCTTTATTTATCCGATCGTCACCGTACTAGGTTCTTGGATATTGTTTGGCTCTCGCCCTAGCAAAGTCGGCTTTTTCGCGATCGTCGGGATTACCGCAGGTCTGATTTTAGCTGGGTGGCCGAGTTTTGCTGCCCCAGCTCCGGGCGGCGGCAATGTGGGAGTGGGAGTCGCAGCAGCACTGGCTTCTGGGATTACCTTTGCAGGTTACGTATTGCTGACGCAAATGGCCGCGGGCAAGCTGCACCCAATTCCTTTTAGTTTAGTTAATTTCGCCGCGATTTTTGTATTTTCCTCCCTGAGTTTGTGGGTGCCGCTGTCGGACAATTTTTCTCCTAAAATCGACCAAAATGTTTGGCCTGGTTTGATTATCGGAGGCGTTATTTTAGGGGTGCTGACGCTGTTTAGCTATCTTTTGAATAATTTTGCCATCCGGTTCGCGGGGGCAGCCTTAGCGTCAGTAATTGGCACTTTGGGGCCGGCAATGACCGCACTCTTCGGTTTTCTAATTATCAATGAGAAGTTGCAGCCTGTGGCAATTCTCGGCATGGCTGTGGTGACGTTGAGCGTGGCTGCTATGAGTGTGGAACGCATAGTTGCTCCTCAAAAGAAGGCTAGTTAACGCTTGAATTTGGGCGATCTGTCATTCAAAAACCCGGTTTATTCAAGAAACCGGGTTTCTCTATGCGGGCACAATATCAATAGACTTATTGCATAAATCTTTGATTGATAGGGAAACCGCAGAGGCATTTCAAGATAGGATAACGAATGCCTACAATGGGAGTCTAAACAACACAAAGAACCACTCTAAAACCCACAATACTAGCCTTACAATCCGGCTGATATCTGAGGCGGCACGCGCTGCGACAATTCGGAGGATGATCGTTCCAAGAACCCCCCCGCAACAACCTCAGCGAAGAGTCCCCGTCAGACTCCCAAACGCTACCATCAGCAGGCGCACCGTTATAATTATTGTGCCAAGAATCCGCGCACCATTCCCAAACATTTCCGTGGAAATCGTACAATCCAAAAGCATTAGGTTTAAAACTGCCAACATCTGTCGTTTGAAAGCGATAAACTCCCCTCGGCGCGTCAGCGTAATTAGAATTTCCGTTGTAATTGGCTAACTCGCTGGTAATCGTTTCCCCAAAGTGAAACGGCCCCGTAGTTTGCCCCCGGCAAGCATATTCCCATTGGGCTTCGCTAGGCAAGCGATAATTCTTACCTGTTTTGCGAGAAAGTCGATCGCAAAACTCCACAGCCTCGTACCAAGATACATTTTCTACAGGTCGATTTGCACCTTTAAAACGGGCAGCATCGGGATTGAGAAATATTTTAATTTCCGGCAGAACCGCAACTGCTGTCCACTGAGCCTGAGTGACTGGAAATTTGCTAATATAGAAAGATCCTAAAGTTACTGGGTGCTGCGGTTTTTCGTCACTGTCACCCCGATCTTTTGGAGAACCCATGAGGAAAGTACCGCCACGAACAGATACCATTTCCATGACTATACGGCTACCAAGAGGTTCTTCAAAAAAACGCGCTTTGCCGCTGTTAACATTAGTTGGTTTCCCGCCCTTGTCTACTGTCACTACTTGAAATTCAAAAGTGTTTTTGACAGCAGCAACTCTCTGGGAGGCTTGGTTTATTGACGGATTGGTGTTGGATTTCTCTCTCGGATTAACAGAGATATGGCTGTTGATTTGCCCGCTTTCATTGAGCGGGGTATTGATAGCAAGTTGTCCTCCCTTTATCATAAAAGAATTTAGAGCAACTTGTCCTCCATTGGCACAATGGGGTTGGGGAGGTAAAGAATAGAGATTTAAAGCTTTGATTACTTCATCAGCAGATTGATATCTATTTTTGAGATAATCTTGAATTAATTTTTCTAAAACATTTGCCAACTCGCTGCTGATTTTTGTGCCGGCTGGCAACCGTTCTCTCCACATCCAGCCGCCGTTTATCGGGTCATAAAGGTCATCGGAACCGTCAACTTTTGGCAAACATTGAGTTAGCAGTCTCAGGCAAGTTATTCCCAAACTGTACAAATCGCTGCCGGGGAAAACTTGACCGCGCATTTGTTCTACCGGCGAATATCCGGGCGTTCCTACCGTCGTGCCTACTTTGCTCATCAGGGAGCCCGTCACTTGTTTGGAAATGCCGAAATCTATCAAAACTAACTCTCCCCGCCCTCCCCTTCCGAAAGCTGAATTCCGAAAATTTCCCGCCTTTGGCAGGGAGGAGTTAACAGAGGTGCGGCGCCGCATGATATTCTCAAGTTTGATGTCTCGGTGAATGACCTGGCGATCGTGCACAAATTTTAAAATCGGCAGTACATCTGCCAGCAACTGCCAAATTTTTTCTTCGCTAAAAGCACCCTGCTGAGTTAATTCTGCTAGTAAAGTTTGCCCCTCAATCAACTCTTGTACTAAATAAAGTCGCTTGTCTTGTTCAAAATAAGCAATTAATCGAGGAATTTGGGGATGTTCGCCGAGTTCGTAAAGTCGTTTCGCTTCTTCTTTAAACAATTGTGCGGCTTTTTCAAGTGCTGAGGTTCCTTGAAATTGGGGTACAAACTGCTTGATTACGCAGGGATCGTCCATGCGATCCGTATCTACCGCTTCATAAGTTCTGCCAAATCCCCCTTCGCCCAACAGTCGAATCACGCGGTAGCGGTTTCTGAAGAGAGGCGTGAGGTCGGACTTGCCGCAACTTTGACAAAATTTAGAGTTGTCGGGATTGAAAGGATGAGAACACCTGGGATTAGAACAGTAGAACATATCTGGGAAGAAATGATCCGGTTAAGGTTATGATATATCTTTTTGGCTTGCTCAAGGAAGACTAACAATTCATAATTAATTATTGACAATTGACGGTAGGGAGGGCATTACCCCCCGCTTGTGTAGCCCCAAGGGAGAAAGTAGAAGGCAGAATTTAAAACGTCAATTAATCCAAAGAAAGCGATTTGAGGGCAAAAAGTGCCAGCCCGATCGCCCGATTTTACCAACCCGCTTACCGCCGATATTCGTCTGGGGAGCTTGGTAATTGCTTTACAGGGGCCAGTATAGTACAACTTGGCGATCGCCCAACCAAAAAGCGATCGCACTCAAAGAACTATCGCACTAGAAACTAAGAAGGCAATTCCATCGATTCATCGGGGCGTAAGAGTTATACAAGCTCGATTGCCCTTAAATGCGATCGGGGTAATTTCAACCTAAGATGTCATATTTATGCTGCTTTTTAAACCAATTTGCGAGTCCCGCTAAATAACTTTATTCTTGAATACTTTGACTACTAAAATGAGTAATAAAAACAGACCACAGCAGGATACTGACACTATTGTTTCGGTGATATTTGGTGATATGAATATGATAAATCCCTGATCTTTAATCAAGGCAGAAAAGCTTGAGACACAAAATGGCATGATATATAACCTGAATGTCTGCCAATGATCTCTTTTGCCTTTACTAGAAGAAACACTTAGCATCAGACCCGTACCGATTACAGCACTTATACCAATTGAATTAATCCATATCTTAACCGAAGGATCAAAATGAAAACAAACTACTACAACATACCAAATGAGATAGCACCAGAGAATAGCTTTATCTAATTTGATTTCGTAAAGATATTTAATCAACCCTTTCATAGCTCTAGAAATGATTTTATTTTTTCATTTTTATTAATAAATACAACCAGGAAAATTGAAGAATTATTAGGGAGGGATAGCCAAAGACCATTATAGCTAGATAAAGCGGTTATTTTTAGCTTAAAATCATGTTGCTTAAAGATGTTGCAGAGTGCTTTGCCAGCAACATATTTCATAGAGATAACTCAATTAACTGTTTCTCCGGCGCAAGTTCATTTTTTTGACTGGCGACTTCAAACCAACCCTGAACAGCATCTTTCAGCATCTCTAACAATCGGTTTTTAACTTTTTGATGTAGGTGGAAATCTGGGGATCTGAGGCACTTTTTCCCGAGGCTTCGCCAACGGTTGCTAGCGCAAACGTGCTGCTGAGAACGGCAACGATGAGGAAGGTTGCAAACTGTCGTTGGGGATGTGCCATCATCGCTTTGGTCGGGTAGAGGCTCGGTTTTTGAGCTGCGGCGGTGTCTTGTCGCTATAGGTAAATGGTAGCCCTCTGCGGCTCTTTAATCTCTCCTCCAACCATTTGGGTTTCTCGCTAAACGAGATCGGTGCCATGCTGACAGAAGGATGCGTTCTCATCCCCTAATGGCGCTCAGTCCTGGGAGGACATCTTCGATCGCATTTTCAAAGGCTCATTCGGAAGTTCTTTTTGATGTCATTCTATCGATCTTTTTACGAAGATAATAAACAACAACCTGACAAAATGGCTCTAGTTCTCCTCCATTATCGCCATTCCACTTGCGTAGTTCTTTTCGTATATCTGCATCAGAGGGTTGTTTTTGAATCAATCCTTTGCGAAAGGCTTTTAATACTGCTTGACGATTACCAACCAACGCCTTTTCATTCAAATTCAAGACTTCATTGATTTCTTTATCGAATTGGCGATCATTTGATACAACTTTACCGTCTGCCAAGAAACGTATTTTACCTTCGACGTTATGAGATGGATCGGCAGGGTTAAAAGTTAGATCGAGATTTCCTTTTTTTGTGTCACAGTGCTGTTTATCTTTGTTTTGCCCTTTTCCTCCTCGACAAGCCCCAAGGAGATTATTGTATTCTAGCTGTTTCTGAGGGTATCGATCTTGGCTTTGCCAGTGTTCGATTTTCATGTTTTCTGAGTCAGGACGAATCCGTTGCATACAGTAACAGCAAATTCCTCTTTGCTCGCTCACCAGACTTGCTCTCAGGTCATCTTTTTGGGCATAGTTATCATAGTCAGTATTTGTATTGCACCGATGCTGTGTCAACGACGTTGGTTCGGTCTTTTTCTGGATGTTTCTCATTCATTACCTTCTAAGAATTTAATCAGCGATCGAGCTTGAGTAATCTCAGGATCTTCGTGTCCAATTTTTTCACCAAGGGGAATCATAGCTTGACGTGCACCATCAAAATTTTCATCATCAATTAGTCTAAAAAGAGCGTGAAGCTCGTCTGCTACCTCTTGATTACGTTCTGACGCTCCCATCTGCTCCTCTAGTATTCGGTTGGCATCAAGACCATAAGATTCTAAGGGAATTGTAGAAATAACTTTGCCAGTTTCTTCATCACGTTCGAGGACTCTAATACAGCTTGCTTCGACTTCACCAATAACAAGTGGCGAATGGGAAGTGCAAACAAACTGGATTGAGGGGAAGGTTTTGGTGAGGTCCTTCACAACTTGACGTTGCCATTTCGGATGGAGATGTACATCTATTTCATCAATTAGGACTAGCCCTGGTGTTTTTTGCAAAATTAGAGGCAATTTTTTACTAGATATATCTTCTGATTTTTCGGTTAGGAAAGAGGCATTTTGAGTAATGATTTTGATGGCAATATCGGCAATTAGACCTACCATCATTTTTTGACCAGCACTAAGGTTACTGAAGGGTTGGGGGTTGCTTTGGATGGAAACAACAATTTCCGATCGCTCTGGGTCAAACCATAGGTCATCTGCGTTGGGAATACAACGCAAAATAGCAAACTTTACAACCTTGTAACCAGGGCGCATTTGTCCCTGTCGATTGACAGAAGCGATCGCTTCTTTCTGAAACCAAGTATGGAGATCGGCGATTCTAATCCGTTCTTGAAAGCAGTCATAGAAGGCATCCCAACGGCGGGCGGGGCTGGTGTGGGTAGTGGCTTTGGGGTCGCGTTGGTTGGAGGGTAGCCAAAGTCGACCTGCTCCGTAGTAGGCGAGGATGGGTAGCCAGATTTTTTCGCCTGCTTCAACCTGTTGAAATAAAGTGGAGATAATTGCTAGAGCTTGTTTGGCTTCTGTGTTGGAGGTTCTAGAGCCGTTAGTTTTGATTTGTCTGAGCCATTGGACTCGCTGACTGTTAATCGTGCCGATCGCTTCAATCTGGACGGGTTTTCGTTCTATAAATTGGGTGATGGTGTCGGATTCGATCGCTTCTAAGCGAATTTCTGAGGGAAGAATGTTACGGCGGCTATTGTTGAGGGTTGTGTCGGGGGAGTTGACCAGCCAAATTCCAGCCGCGATCGCCAAAGCATCGAGGATCGTCGTTTTACCTGTGCCATTGTCCCCAACTAGCAAGGTAAATTGGGGATGCAAGTCAAGGGTATAGTCTGAAAATTTCTTGAAGTTTTCGATTTTTACTCGGTCAATTCTCATGGTAATGTCCCACTGTTGATGGGTATTCAGCTTGTAATTTGTAGCATATAAATCATCGTAGTACGACACCAACAGCTTTAATTATAGGATATCTATATGTCTCACAAAAAAGAACGATCGGACTAGAAACTAAAAGAGCGATCCTCTTCGAGGGCAACGCTTACGCACGCTCATTCAATGGCGCTTGACTCACTGGTAATTTTGAAGTATTTGGTATTGAGTATTGCGATCGCTGGCAACCTCAACTGATTGCCTCAATCTTTCACCGCTACATCAGATCGAGCTGAGAATTTTCATCCCTAGAAGGAAACACTAGGTATTTGTTTTTTATTGACTGTAAAAATAGCAATTGTATCACAATAGGATTACCCCTATCTGCTTGTTATGGAAATAGATCGTGTGCCATTTCTGAATCGCCTCCGGCGCACCATGTCCTCTGCGGAAGCTTGGGGGTTTAGTGTGGTTGGATATCTGATGTGGTTTACCTTAGCGCCGTTGATGCAAGCAGAAATTGGCTCTGCATCGCTGTTGGTCTGGATTCCTGGTGTGATCGTCGGAATTCTGTTTAACCTTCAAGTTCAGAGTTTGGGTGAGAAATATCCAGATGTATCTGGGGGGACACCAAATTACATCACGCGATTGCTTCATCGTTACCCTGCCCTTTCCCGCTACTTGGGGATTGCCTACTACTTGGGGTGGGTTTCCTTTCCGCCCATTAATGCGATCGTCATTACAAATTTGATCGAATTCCATTTAGAGCCGATGGGGCTGAGTATTCCAGAAAAAGTGTTTGAGATCGGTTTTACTACGATCGCTTACTTTTTAGCATTAAGTGGCACCCGCGCCGTCGCCATTCTGCACCTCTTTTTTATCTTTCCTTCGATCGGCTTTTTACTCCTCTTCTGCGTTCAGGGTTTAGGCTGGCTTGCCTTTTCGCCCCAAAGCCCCGGACTCTTGCCCAGCAGCATTGATGCCATCAGCGTCCATGACTGGCTGAAATGGTTCTTGTTTGCCGCTTATAGCTTCTATGGCTGTGACACAGCTTCATCCTTTGTAGCAGACAGTCTCCGCCCAAAAGACACCCTCAAGGCGCTGTCTTGGGTTGCCTGGTTCATGCCTCTGGTGTTTGTGGGTGGCACTTTAGTGTTGGTGCAGTTGGCAACCCCTGCCGGTTTAGAAGGCAATTTGTACGGCAAATTCCTGGTGGCTGCCAAGCCTTTCTGGGGAGACGCTGCCCCTGTCATCGTCACATTGCTGGTTGCGGCTAGCTGTTTGTTGGGATCTGCGACTAGCGTTTGCAATACGCCCCGCATCCTTTTTCAACTCGCGCAGGATGGGCTGTTGTCTCCAGTGTTTGGCGCAGTATCCCGTCGGGGTGCCCTAGAACCCGCGCTGCTGCTAACCTTTATCTGTAGTTTAGGATTTTTAGTATGGGGCAACACCACTCGAATTGTCGTGGTGTCAGGGGTGAGTTTTTTCATTTCTATCATGGGGTTCCACTTGGGGCTGTGGATGCAGCGCAACGATCCAGTCGTGCGTTGGGGGCGACTATCCTTAGCATTACTGGTGGTTGAGTTCATTTCTCTGGTGGTGGGTGGCCTTGCCTGGGGATGGATGGATTTTGGTATCGGGTTGCTGTTGCCATTAGCAGTGATAGCGATTGACGCTGCGATTCTGCGGATTCCTTGGGCATCTTTGCATTTACCGTGGTGGGATCGACTCCATACCAAGCCAGTAACTCCTCCTAAAAATGAATACTTTGTGGTGCTTCAGGTCGCAATTTTGATTGCGCTGATTTGTGGTACAGCGACGATAAGTTGGCTGATTCGCTCCTGGCTGCTGGTAGAAGCCGGAACCAACAATCCCTATCTGCTGATTATTGTGTTGATGACGTTGGCATTTGTGGGAGTGGCAATTGCTTGCTGGACAAGTCTGCCCCAGGTTGCTGCGATCGAAGAACTAGCAATCTCCTCAACCGCGCAAGCTCAAGAACTGGAGACAACCCTAAACGAACTGAAAACAGCTCAGATGCAAGTTATCCAAAGCGAAAAAATGTCAAGCTTGGGACAGTTGGTTGCGGGAATTGCCCATGAAATCAATAACCCGGTCAACTTTATCCACGGTAATCTTACCCACCTGGACGAATATACCCAAAATCTGCTGCAGATGATCGAACTCTATCAACAGCGCCATCCCAGCAACGATCCAGACGTGCAAGCAATGGCAGAGGAAATCGATTTGGAATTCCTCACTGAAGATATCCAAAAGATAATTTCATCTATAAGGGTAGGAACCGAGCGAATTCGCGGTATTGTCGTCTCGTTGCGAAACTTTTCTCGTATGGATGAAGCAGACTTCAAAGATGTTGATATTCATGAGGGAATTGAAAGTACATTGCTGATTTTGCAACACCGGCTCAAAGATAAACCAGAGTGTCCAGGCGTGGTAACGATCAAAGACTATGGCACATTGCCCAATGTGGAATGTTTCCCCGGACAACTCAATCAGGTATTCATGAATATATTAGTCAATGCCCTGGATGCCCTAGATGAGATGAATACTAAACGCTCCTATCAGGAGCTTAAAGACACCCCGAACCAGATTACGATTCGGACTTCTGTGATTGACAATCAATGGGTGGAGGTTGCGATCGCTGACAATGGAATCGGTATGCCAGACTCAGTGACGCAGCGCATTTTTGATCCCTTTTTTACCACCAAAGCCATCGGTAAAGGTACGGGTTTGGGGATGTCGATTAGTTATCAAATCATTACTGAAAAACATCGCGGTAAAATCAAGTGTTTTTCTACACCTGGCTCAGGCACTGAGTTTGTAATTCATATCCCCATTCGGCAACAGCCAATTTCAGCATTCCCGATCGCTGCTGAATCTTAACCACTTCGCGTTCAGTGCAGCCCTCAAACAATCTGAGGCGGTACAATAATCAATCAGGGTGTCTATTACCGCCAACTGCTCGATCTGAAGCCGTAAGAATCTTAGAAGTGCGATCGCCCTTTCCAAATCGCCCAATCAAAAATCGCACTCTCCCCAGGACAAAAACGCTAGAAACTAAGAGAGCGATCCTCTTCGAGGGCTTCGCTAACGCACGTGAATTGAAGGGCGATCGCCCGCAGGTAATTTTGAAGTATGGGTTATTGCGATCGAGTGTGCGAAGCTAATATTCATCAAATGAATGATTACATATTAATTTGTAGTTTTGGGCAACAATTGATTTAGCGCACCGCACAAGTATCGCTTCACGGTATCCCTACTTGCGCCCACGCCGCTGGGAATGGTAAAGATCATCTCGACAGTTAATAGATTTCCGTCGGGTGAGGCAAAAACATCGATCGGCAAAGCACGCTGAAATGCTGTTGCGGGATTTTCGGCTTTCATGACACCTGTGCTCACATCGGTGCTGATCGTTCTGATGCTCTCGCGGGCTAAAATGGGTCGTAATTGGGAAAATGCTCTCTCTATCGATAACCCCTCAACCTGAACACGTGCAGAAAAGGCGGCACCATTCAAAAAGTCCCCCTTTTTTTGAAAGCTTTCCTCGCAGGTGGTGGCAACAGCGGGGGTGGCTAAACATATGAGAGCTAGAGTCAAGACAAGCGATCGCATATTAGCTTAGTTAGAAGAATGAAATAATCACCAAGATCATGATGCACCATCATAGGATTATTTGGCAAGTGATGCAAATGCCTTCAATGGTTTTTAGCATGAGTTGCAGTCCGGTTAATATTCGCTGCTATTCTAGCAACTACAGCAACTAGAAGAATTAAGGGTAAAGACTAAAAAGGCGATCGTACTGAATAGAGGGTCGATTTAATCCTGGATTCTCATCTTCCAACAACATTTCACTCGCTTCACGTAAGTGCGCTTGTATGTCGTCTAAAGTTTCTCCTTGAGAATGCGCTCTCTTAGAAACCTGGAACATAGACTACATATAAATTCGTGTTAGGGTCTTTCGGAACCACCGCAGTCAACGTCCTCATAAATTTCAACTCAAACAGCTTGACTTTCAAGCAAAATCCAATAAAATTAAGTTTAGCATATCTATCACATACAATACGTGAAATCACTTAGGAACAAGCTCAATAACACTACCTAGAGATGCAGCAAGTTTATATCCAATACCGATACCCAATAGCCTAGCATTTTGATGTTTCGCACTCAGGTAATCAGCAGCATATAAACCATTTTCATCAGCTTTATAGTCGCCTGTTTCTATATCCATGATGACGATCTTGCTAACATTCTCTTCTAAGTCACTTTTGGGGCGGATGCTGATCTCATACAAATGTTGGGCACGAGGCGGGACTTCTTCACGACTCCAAAGGAGGGTTTGCATACATTCCCCCTTTTTTGTAACTTTTTATCCTATTACTGACGTGGGCTGTATTACGCGAATTCACCATGTTTCTGGAGCGAGTTCTTGCGTTTTACCTGCGTGATACTCAGTCCGTGGCGCTGCAAGTTTGGCAACAGCGTCGGGAGAACGAGTATTTGCTGGTTCCGATCTGGGATCATCTTTAACTTATTCCATAATCTCATCTTGCTCACTTACAGACTAGGTGTTCAACTTAGCGATGATCGCGCGCTCAAGTAACTCAGTTTTGGCTAGCAAACTCTTACAATAGACCTCTTGCGAAAGTGCGCTCGTTCTAGGTAAAATAAAAGAAAAAATTAGCTCCCATAATATGAAGTACGAACA
>NZ_JAUBPI010000049.1:0-44857 GCF_036700645.1 Microcoleus sp. S36b_A4
CTGACCAGTTTTTTTTCAACAATTCTCTAAAAGCCTCTTGACAAAAGACTTACAGTCTTAACTTGTCACCAATGGTTGTTTACGGACACACCCCCGTTCCCGAAACAGAATGGTTGAACAATACTGTTGATATTGACACCGGCTGCGTTTTCGGAGGCAAACTAACAGCTTTGCGGTATCCGGAAAGAGAATTTGTCAGCGTTCCTGCTGCAAGAATTTACTGCGAACCTGCCAAACCGATCCTCTTTCAAGACAGCCCAACTCCACTTAACAAGAGAGACATGAATTCACCCGCGATCGATAGCGGTTTGGCTGCAGTGAATCTCACCGCCCAACAGCAGTTTGATGACGTACTGGACATTAGCGACGTACTCGGAAAACGCATTATTTCAACTCGCCTGCAAAGTAACATTACGATTAAAGAAGAAAATGCGATCGCAGCCCTAGAAGTAATGAGTCGGTTTGCCGCCAATCCCAAATGGCTGATTTATTTGCCGCCCACAATGTCTCCCGCCGCTACCTCCAACGAACCAGGACTTTTAGAACATCCAGCCGAAGCATTTAGCTACTACCAACAGCAGGGCATACCGACAGTTGTGTGCGAAGAAAAGCACATGGGTTCCCGTGCAGTTGCGATCGTGTGCCGCGACGCACCGGCAGCTTTACGCCGCTTTGGCATTCTCAGCGAGAGTATGGGCATTTGCTACACCCGCACGGGACGGCATTTTTTCGATAATTCTACCTTAGAAACAGAATTTTTAGCGCGGGTAAATGTCGCTCTCACTGCCAGCAATTTTTGGGATAAATTTCAAACCGATTGGGTGTGTTTGGACTGCGAATTAATGCCTTGGTCAGCCAAAGCTCAAGGTTTGTTGAAAGAGCAATACGCCGCCGTGGGAACAGCATCTCGTCACGGGTTTGCGGAGGCGATTAAGAACTTAGAACAGGCAAATCAGCGGGGAGTTGAAATTAATTTTTTGCTGACTAGCTATCAAGAGCGAGCCGAACTAGCCGATCGCTATGTTAAGGCCTATCAGCGCTACTGCTGGCCAGTGAAATCGCTCTTGGACCTCAAATTAGCGCCTTTCCACATCTTGGCAACCGAGGGAACAGTTCACACTGACAAAAATCACTGTTGGCACATGGAACAGATTTCACAAATTTGTAAAGCTGACCCTGAATTTCTGTTAGCTACTGAATACAAAATAGTTGAAATTGCCGATTTTGACAGCAGATCTGCAGGGATTCAATGGTGGGAAAAACTGACGGCGGCGGGAGGCGAAGGAATGGTTGTTAAACCAATGGATTTTATTGTGAAAAATAGCAAAGGACTCGTACAGCCTGCGGTAAAATGTCGCGGTAAAGAGTATTTGCGAATTATTTATGGTCTGGAATATTCTTTGCCGGCACATTTAGAAAAACTGCGATCGCGCGGACTTTCCGGCAAGCGTTCTTTGGCGTTGCGAGAGTTTGCTCTCGGTATAGAAGCATTGGAGAGATTTGTTGCGGGTGCTCCATTGAGACAAGTTCACGAGTGCGTTTTCGGAGTTTTAGCGATGGAGAGCGAACCTGTCGATCCGAGGCTGTAATCTAAAGGTAGAAAGCAGGCAAAAATCTCGATTTGACAGTAATCTGGCAGGGGTTTAAACCCCTGCCTCAAAGCTAAATTTGTCTGAAGACAGTTTAACAAATTATTAGGATAACCACCAATTACCAATTACCAATTATTACTGTATCTTACTAACTCCTAACTTAGGTAATTGGCACAGGTTGGGCGATTGCGGGAAATAAGGTGCGTCATGTACACCCTACTTTAATTCCACGAATCGGCGGCTTAACATCAGGTTTTTAACCCTAATTCTATCCTATTTGTAACCTCTATTTTTCTCCGACCAAATGCGGGTTGGGAGTCCCCAAACATAGACAAATCCTTCGGCAGCTTTGTGATCGAATTCGTCCTCTGCGCCGTAGGTGGCTAAGTCGAAACTGTACAGAGAATTCTCAGATTTGCGGCCGACAATAGTCGCATTTCCTTTGAACAGTTTGAGGCGAACGGTTCCAGTTACTCGCTTTTGCGTGTCCTGAATAAATGCGTCTAAAGCTGTTTTCAAAGGATTGTACCACAGACCGTTGTAAATCATTTGGCTGTAGGTTTCTTCGATGCCTCGCTTGTACCGCGTTACATCTGCTGTCAAGGTCAAACTTTCTAAGTCTCGGTGCGCGTGCATCAAAACTAAAATCGCTGGTGTTTCGTAAATTTCCCGCGATTTAATACCTACAAGGCGGTTTTCAATCATGTCAATCCGGCCGACTCCGTGGTTCCCAACTATTTCATTTAGCTGGGAAATTAAGGCGACTGGTGATAAATTTTTGCCGTTTAAACTGACAGGATTGCCGCAATCGAAACCGATTTCTATGTATTCGGGTGTGTCGGGAGTTTGTTCGATCGCCTTTGTCATCAAATAAACTTCCTCTGGCGGTTCCGCCCAAGGATCTTCCAGGATTCCGGCTTCAATTGCCATTCCTAATAAGTTGCGATCGATACTGTAAGGGGAAGACTTTTTCACTGGCGACGGAATGCCGCATCTCTCGCCGTATGCGATCGTTTCCTCGCGGCTCATTTTCCACTCCCGCGCTGGTGCTAAGATTTTAATCTTGGGGTTGAGCGCGCCGATCGACACATCGAACCGTACCTGATCGTTTCCTTTACCTGTGCAACCGTGGGCGATCGCATCTGCACCGTATTTTTCCGCAGCTTCTACTAACAATTTAGCAATCAGCGGGCGAGCCAGGGCAGTCGAAAGGGGATAACGGTTTTCGTAAAGTGCGTTAGCTTGAATCGCTGGAAACGCATAATCTTTGACAAATTCTTCGGTAGCATCAATAACTAAAGATTCCGAAGCACCGGATGCTAAAGCTTTTTTGCGGATCGGTTCTAATTCGTCTCCCTGTCCCAAATCAGCAGCCAGAGTAATTACCTCTTCCACACCCCACTCATTTTTGAGGTAAGGAATGCAGACGGAAGTATCGACTCCGCCCGAATATGCTAGCACAACTTTTTTAGCGCGACTCATTGCTCTTTACATCCTGAATTTAACTGACATCTTGCACCATTGTCACTAAGCTTTTCAGGGCGGGCAAGATGCCCACCCCACAAAAAAATATCATTTTTGTGGAACAGGCATCTTGCCTGTTCTTGAGAATGGTGCAAGATATCCGATTTAACCGACTTTTCATTATGCACCTAATTGAGATCGATTCTTGTCAGAAATAGTACAGATTTATATATTCTTTTTTTGCTAAACTTGGCTATTTACCAGGGGAGTTGCTGGGGAAAATCTGCTACCGTGGGATACGGTAACTGTGGCGATGAGGAAAAACCGTGTTTTTTAGTGTTGTGATTCCGACGTATAATCGTAAACCGATTTTGGCAAAATGTCTACTGGCTTTGGAAAATCAGCAGTTCGGTGAGATTGTCAGAGAGTATGAAGTAATTGTGGTGGACGACGGATCGACGGACGGGACGCTGGAGTGGTTGGCGGCAAATGCTGACTTGTTGCCTCATGTGCGATCGATCTGTCAATCTCACCAGGGCCCGGCGGCGGCCCGGAATTTGGGCGTTGAAGATGCTAAGGGCGATACGATTATTTTTATTGACAGCGATTTGGTGGTAACAGAGCATTTTTTGCAAGCACACGCCGATGCTTTACTACAGGGTTACAAAGATACTGATGCTGTTTTTACTTACGGCAGCGTGATCAATACTTGCAATTTTGAGAATCCTACCTCAGAACCTTACAAAATCACCGATTTTTCGGCGGCTTATTTTGCTACGGGAAATGTGGCAATCGCCCGCCACTGGCTGCTGGCTGCTGGACTGTTTGACAATCGCTTTCAACTGTACGGATGGGAAGATTTAGAGTTGGGAGTTAGGTTAAAACAATTAGGTTTGAAACTCATTAAATGTCCGGCTGCTGTCGGCTATCACTGGCATCCACCTTTTAGTTTAGAGCAAATTCCGGGCATGATTGACCGAGAAATTCAGCGCGGTAGAATGGGAGTTTTGTTTTATCAAAAACACCCAAGTTGGGAAGTAAGGATGATGATTCAAATGACTTTTCTGCACCAAATCCTATGGGGAGTTTTATCATTAGGTGGGATGCTGAACGAACGAACGATGACTCCTTTTTTGCAGTGGTTGATTGACCAAGGCAAACCGCAGTTAGCTCTAGAAATTGCTCGGATTTTTCTGAATTGGTATAACGTGAAAGCCGTGTACGCCGCTTGCGGGGAATTGCAGACCGAGACAAAGATACCATAAATCGGCCCGACAGCGCAAATAAAATATAAGATATTGTAGGAGTATTTCAGGGCCCATTGGTGTCAACTTAAGCTCAAATGTAGTAAAAGCCTACTGTTTGACAATTATGCCTACACTGCCCTAGCGCTGCTAAAGAAGGGGGATTTAGGGAACTCAAGACTTGGATACAAACCAGAAAAACAAATAATTTTAGTCTTAAGTTGACACCCATGTTCCGGCCTGTTTGAATTAACCTTTCCAGTGAGGATATCTACTGAAAAAAAAGCCACAAGATAAAGGCAGGCAAAACTGGTTGATAGAAATTGTACCAGCTTTACCTTTAATCAAAATTGCTTGCTTAGCCTGTGATTTGAGCAATATAGGCTGTTTTCTCACTCGGCTCCGATCGTTTTATCTACCAACATTTTCCAACGCTCATTACTTTTGATATAATGACAGATAATTTAGGAGCGTGCTATAAAGCCAATAGTTGTGCTGGTTGATCTGAGAGTGTTACCTAAAAGTGGTTAATGATTTTGAAAATATTCCCACATATACAACTTGAATAGTGTGAGGGTTTGCTATGAATACAACTGACAATAAAAATCCAAGACTAGAAACACTTAGACTTCAAAACGCTGCCTTACAAGAAAATATTTTAATGGTGGACGACCATCCAGAAAGCTTGCGGCTTTTATCCCAGCTTTTGTCTAAGCGGGGATATAAAGTGCGGCCGACACGAGATGTCAAATTGGCTCTTAACTTTGCTCTGTCGAGTCCACCAGATTTGATTTTGCTGGACATCATGATGCCCGGTATGGATGGCTATCAAGTCTGCGAACAGCTAAAAGCTTGTCCGCAAACCAAAGATATTCCTGTGATTTTTATTAGCTCTTTAAATGAAGTTTTTGATAAAGTCAAAGCTTTTTCGGTGGGCGGGGCCGACTACATTAGTAAACCATTTCAAACAGAAGAAGTGGTGAGCCGCGTCGAAAATCAACTGCTTCTGAGCCGTCTTTATAAACAAATTTTAGCACAAAATGCGCGGCTGCAAGCAGAAATAGAAGAACGCAAACGGATCGAAGCAGAACTCCGAGACAGCCAACGCTGGCTATCGGCAGTAATTCAAACACATCCTAATCTTTTGTACGTTTCCGATTTGATAGAACAGCGAACTCTGTATATCAACCGCGAAATCTATAGCGATATTGGCTACACCCTTGAAGAAATCCAGAAGATGGCAGGAGGATTTCTTCCTAACTTAATACACCCTGACGATTTACCAGGATTCTCAGAACATCTGAGCAAAATTGACGCAGCAAAAGACGGGGAAAGCTTTGAGTTTGAGTACCGAATTCAGCACAAAAATGGTGAATATCGCTGGTTTGTTAGCGTGGATACAGTGTTTGCCAGAACAGCAGACGACAAACCTTGGAAAATTTTGGGGACGGCTACTGAAATAAGCGATCGCAAACAAGCAGAACTAGAACTTAAAACAGCTTTAGCTGCTTTGGAACGGCAAATAAAACAAAAATTTCTGCTAGAAACAATTACTCTCGAAATTCGCTACAGCTTAAATCAAGAGCAAATTTTTCAAACAGCGACTGCTCAAATAGGTCGAATTTTTAATGCCGATTGCTGCTTGATTCACACCTATACAGAAGACCCAGTTCCCAGAATTTATAATGTTGCTGAGTACAGAAAAACAGCCTCTCAATCGCTTTTAGATTTAGAAATTCCCATACAGGGCAATCCTCACGTTGAGTTTTTATTGTCCCAAGATCAAGCTGTAGTTTCTGACGATGTTTTTTCCGAACCCCTGCTAGAAAATGTCCGAGATTGGTGCTGTCAAATAGGTTTGAAGTCGATGATATCCATCCGCACTTCCTATCAGGGAAAAGCTAACGGAATGATATGCTTACATCAGTACGATCGCCCCCGCCACTGGACGCAGGATGAGATCAGATTATTGAGCGCTGTGGCGGCACAGATGGGAATTGCGATCGCTCAAGCAAATCTTCTGGAACAAGATAAACAACAGCGGCTTAAACTTCAACAAAGCGAAGCTAGTCTAGCAGCAGCCCAGAAAATTGCCCATATCGGCAGTTGGGAATTTGATTTAGTCACCAATAGAATTACTTGGTCAGAAGAAGTATTCCGCATTTTTGGTCTTGACTCAAGTGCAACTGAACCGACATCTGCCAAACTTTTAAAGATGTGTCATCCCGACGACAGAGAATTATTTCAACAAACCGTCAGCCTGACTATCTCACAAGGCATTGCCTACAAAAGAGAGTTCCGATTTTTGTATCCTAGCGGTCAAATTATATACGTCGAAGGAAGGGGAGAAGCTGTTTTTAGCGAAACTGGGGAAGTAATAAAACTGTTGGGAACAGTGATGGATATTAGCGATCGCAAAAAAGCCGAAGCAGCTTTGCTTCTTAGCGAAGAACGTTTTTATCTGGCATTTGAAGGCAGTGCTACGGGATTGTGGGATTGGAATTTGACCACGGGAGAAGTCTATTTTAATCCGCGGTGGAAAACGATGCTGGGATATGAAGTAGAGGAGGTAGAAAATAGTTTCGCCACCTGGGAGAAACTGGTACATCCAGAGGATGTTCCTCCGGCTAAAGCAGCGCTAAATGCTCACCTGGAAGGCAAAAGTCCTACTTACGAAGTGGAATTTAGGATGCTGACAAAATCCGGCGAGTGGAAGTGGATTTTAGCTCAAGCGAAGGTGATGGAACACGACGCTTCGGCAAATCCTTTGCGGATGACGGGCACGCATATCGATATTAGCGATCGCAAACAAGCCGAAGCAGATTTGCAATTTAGCGAACAGCGAGAACGAGAAAAAGCGAAACAGTTAGAAAAAACTCTGGCAGACTTACAAAAAGCTCAATCTCAGCTTATTCAAGCAGAAAAAATGTCAAGTATCGGGCAAATGGTAGCGGGAGTAGCCCACGAAATTAATAACCCCATCAGCTTCATCTACGGCAATATTATTCCCGCCGCACAGTACGCTCGCGATTTGGTAAAATTGATCAATCTCTACCAGCAACACTATCCCGAACCAGTTGCCGAAATTGAGGAAGAATTGGCAGAAGTCGAAGTAGATTTTATTGCTGAGGATTTTCCGAGAATGCTGGCTTCCATGCAAGAAGGTGCTAACCGAATTAAGCAGATAGTGCTGTCTTTACGAAATTTTTCGAGACTGGACGAAACAGCTCGCAAAGTAATAGATATTCATGAAGGGATAGAGAGCACTTTGGTGATTTTGCAGCACCGATTTCAGCCACAGGTAAAACGTGGGGAAATTCAAGTTATTAAAAATTACGGCGAACTGCCCAAAGTCGAGTGTTATCCGGCTCAATTAAACCAAGTATTTATGAATTTGCTGGTGAATGCGATCGACGCTATGGAAGAGTCATCAGCAAATTGTACTTGCAAAGTTAATCAGATTCGCATTGTTACTGAAGTCAGCAGCGAAAATCAAGTGTGTGTGCGAATCTCTGACACCGGGCCCGGTATCCGTCCCGAAATTCAGTCAAGGATGTTTGACCCATTTTTTACTACCAAACCGATCGGCACCGGCACTGGTTTGGGGTTGTCGATTAGTTACCAAATTGTGAAAGACACCCACGGCGGTAAGTTGGAGTGTCATTCAGAAGTTGGCCGGGGAACAGAATTTGCGCTCCAACTGCCGATTTCGCAAAAGTTGAAAGTTAAAACTTAGGATAAGCTGTTAAATCAGGGGCGGTAAATTAACCATAATTTTTGTAGGGGCCAGTTCACCAACCATCTATAATATCAGCCAGAGATGAGCCTAAACCCACCCCGACCGTCAGATGGGGGGGAATTCAACGGATATTATATGAATCGTCTATCAGAACCTATTTTAGAGTGCGTCATAACCTGACATTTTCTCCCGTATTTGCTGCGAACGGTCTGTCATTTAGTTTAATCTTATCTTAAACATGATATAATAAAGAGTTACCCTTTTGAGACTCCAGACGTTGCGCTGCTAAAATTAGTAGTGAATATTACAGTTGCTATTATACAAACTCTGTCAACATACGTCTGCTGTAGCGTCTACCACATTTTAACTGAATTATGACTGACTCAATTCGCTTCCTCATGTGTGCTCCCGACCACTACGATGTGGATTACGTGATTAATCCGTGGATGGAGGGAAATGTCCACAAATCATCGCGCGATCGCGCCGTCGAACAGTGGGAAAAACTTTACCACGTCCTCAAAGAAAACGCCGTGGTAGACCTCGTACCGCCCGCAAAAGGCTGGCCGGATATGGTTTTCACCGCCAACGCAGGCTTACTTTTAGGCAATACCTTCGTCCTCAGCCGTTTCTATCACAAAGAACGCCAAGGCGAAGAACCCTATTTCAAAGCATGGTTTGAAAGCAAAGGTTTCACCGTGCACGAACTCCCGAAAGACTTGCCGTTTGAGGGCGCTGGCGATGCTTTACTCGATCGCGAAGGACGCTGGTTGTGGGCCGGATACGGCTTCCGTTCCGAACTCGACTCGCACCCGTTACTAGCAAAATGGCTCAACATAGAAGTGCTTTCGCTGCGTTTAGTTGACGAACGTTTCTATCACCTAGACACCTGTTTTTGTCCTCTGACAGGCGGCTATTTGCTCTACTATCCAGCAGCATTTGACTCCTACTCCAACCGCTTAATTGAAATGCGAGTTGCGCCGGAAAAACGCATTGCCATTGAAGAAGCAGATGCCGCCAATTTTGCCTGCAATGCGGTCAATATTGACAAAGTTGTGGTAATGAACAAGGTTAGCGAAGCCTTGAAAACGCGCATTACTAAGGCCGGTTTTCAAGTAATTGAAACGCCGATGAGCGAATTTCTGAAAGCGGGCGGCGCCTGTAAGTGTTTGACGCTGCGGGTAACGGAACCGGTGCAAGAAGATCGATCGGCAAACGTGATGGTAGAAAGCCGCACAATTCGCATGGACGGTCACTTGCTAGATGCTGGTTTAATCAGTCGCGCTTTGGACTTAATTGTCGATCTCGGTGGCAGTTTCCAAGTGCTCAATTTCAATCTAGGAGAGCAGCGGCAAAGCACATCATCTGCCGACGTTAAAGTTTCGGCTCCTTCCCACGATGTGATGGAAGAAATGATGGGAATGCTGATTGACTTGGGTGCAGTGCCGCCACCACAAGAGATTTGCGACGCTATTTTAGAACCCGTAGTCCAAGATGGTGTCGGACCAGACGACTTTTATGTGAGTACAATTTATCCCACGGAAGTGCGGGTAAATGGTCAGTGGGTGAAAGCGCAAAATCAGCGGATGGATGGTGCTGTTGCTATTACTGAAACTGCTGATGGCCCAGTGGCTAAATGCAAATTATTGCGCGACTTAAAAGTAGGTGAAAAAGTCGTTGTAGATGTAGTGGGTATCCGCACCATCCGCAAAACAGAATCCCGGGAACAGCGCAATTCTCAAGAATTCAGCTTTATGTCCGGCAGCGTTTCTAGCGAGCGCCGTGTAGAATTGGTGGTGGAACAAGTAGCGTGGGAATTGCGCCAAATTCGCGATCGCGGTGGCAAAGTTGTAGTTACCGCAGGGCCTGTTGTTATTCACACCGGCGGTGGCGAACATTTAGCGCATTTGATTCGCGAAGGTTACGTGCAAGCGCTGTTAGGTGGAAATGCGATCGCAGTTCACGACATGGAACAATCGAATATGGGAACCTCTTTAGGGGTTGACATGAAACGCGGTGTTGCTGTGCGGGGTGGACACCGCCATCACTTGAAAATAATTAACAGTGTGCGACGTTACGGGAGTATTGCAAAAGCTGTTGAAGCAGGCTTGGTTACTAACGGTGTGATGTACGAGTGCGTGAAGCATAATATACCGTTCTCTCTTGCCGGTTCGATCCGTGATGACGGGCCACTTCCTGACACACAAATGGATTTAGTTAAGGCTCAAGAAGAATATACTGAGCTGTTACGCGGTGCGGATATGGTGTTAATGCTGTCGTCTATGCTGCACTCAATTGGTGTGGGAAATATGACGCCGGCTGGTGTGAAGATGGTCTGTGTGGACATTAATCCGGCGGTGGTGACGAAATTGAGTGATCGGGGTTCGATCGAGTCTATTGGAGTTGTTACCGATGTGGGATTGTTCCTAAGTTTGTTGGTTAATCAATTGGATAAATTGACCAGCCGCCATCATGTAGCTCAATCTGTTTAGATTTAGCTAGTCTACTCGTTACCAGGCTCTTCCTGGTAACGCAGATGCGGAGGCTGTGGAATTAAGAGATTTAACCGCAGAGGGTGCAGAGAACGCAGAGGGAGATTCCAGAGAGATGAATAATTCCGATGAAGCGCGGATTTGATATTGATATTCCCATAAAAAATATTCCAATAAAAAGCCTCAGACCCGCAAGTCTGAGGACCGGAGTTCCTGAAAATCGTCACTTCTTACTATTGTCGCCAACAAACACCACAACATACAAGAGGGGTGCAACCCAGCACGGCAGTTTTTGGCAGATAGAGATTGCTTCCTGACTCGGAAGGCGAAAGCAATTTTTAATTCAACACTTCACGAAAGCAAAACAATTCTTCTCGCCATTTTCAGATCTGAGTTGATAATTATTGCTTTAGGATGGCAGTCTGTCCTCGATCGCAATATAAGGCTCACCGTGAGTGCCCGTATATATTTGAGTCGGGCGGTAAATGCGGTTTGCCTCTAGCTGTTCCTTCCAGTGGGCCAACCAGCCAGCAACACGGGCGATCGCAAAAACTGGTGTAAATAAGTCGATCGGAATTCCCATTTTTCGGTAAACTAGACCCGAATAGAAATCTACATTTGCATAAATTCCTTTGTGACCCAATTTCTCCTCAACCACTTCTTCCAACTCGACAGCAATGTCGTAATAATCGTCGTGACCGAAGTTCTCAAATAACTGTTCTGCTAACCCTTGGAGAATAGTTGCTCTCGGATCTTTCACCTTGTAAACTCGGTGACCGAAACCCATGATTTTGTCCTTATTTGCAACGCACTTCTCGACAAAAGGCCGCACGTTTTCTACCGAACCAATTTGCTCCAACATATCAATCACTTCTTCATTAGCTCCCCCGTGCAGTGGCCCCGCCAAAGTGCCAACTGCTGAAGCAATAACCCCGTAAGGGTCTGTCAGCGTCGAAGCTGTTACCATTGCCGAAAATGTAGAGGCATTAATTGTATGTTCAGCATGGAGAGTCAGACAAGTGTCAAAAATGCTAGCTAACAGTGGATCGGGTTCTTGCTCGTTGAGCATATAAAGAAAGTTAGCCGAGTAGTCCAAGTCATCCCTCGGCCGCACCGGGTCATTTCCCCGTCGCATTTGCTGGAACGCTGCTACCATTGTGGGAATCTTAGCTAGCAGTCGCACTACAGCTTCTCGAATGTATGCTGGGTTAGCCAGGGCTCTGCGAGAGTAGAACAAGCCCAAGGCGGCCGCTGAAGCTTGCAGGGCGTCCATGGGATGTCCTCTTTCTGGAAAGCATTTCATCATGTCCCGGATGCGATATTTGATCCGGCGGTGATAGCGAATTTCATGCTCGAAAGCTTCTAGTTCTTCCTTTGTCGGAAGTACCCCCCAGATTAATAAATATGAAGTTTCGAGAAAGGAGCTTTTGAGTGCCAGTTCCTCGATGCTAATCCCGCGATATTCCAGCAACCCTTTTTGTCCATCGACGTAGCTAATGCTGGACAAGGTGGCGGGAACACCTTCTAAACCTGGTTTGAATTCGCCGACGACCATTGCGATACCGTTTTGTGTGAGTTCAATCTACTAAAAGTACATTACCAGAAACCAAGATAGTGTCACAGTCTTGACAAATAATCATTTAATTGGGGTTCAGAAATCGGGTTTTTCAAAAGACAGCCCGATCGCACCGCTGCGTATTGTCGCCCCTTTTCTCCGGTTTCGCCGTCCGAGAATGCGGTTTTAAGAGGGCTGGCGCGTCCTGTTAATGTCGGGGCGGTTCGGTGTTTCTAGGGGAGCAAAAACTTGGGCGCCGTTAGCCAAAACATTTGGCTGCGGCCCACTGGGGAGCCTGTTTCGGGGAGGATTAAGCCGATGATACCTGCTTTTTTGAGAATCAGGGCGTCTTGCGATCGACCCCAAAGCAAAGTTTCTGCCCAGTTGCCTAAGTCTGGTTGGTGGCCAACCAGGGCCAAGCTGTGGCTACCTATTTCCTGCCACTGTTTGTACCACTCCAGCCAGTTCCCGATGTCTCCTGAAGGGGCGAGGGTGGCGGATTCTTCTATTTGGGAACTCAAACCGACTGTTTGCAGGATTTGGGCGGTTTGCTGCGCCCGCAGTAGGGGACTGGTGAGAATTAGGTCAAACTGAATTTCGAGTTCGTACAGGCGTTGGGCAATTTTCCGGGTTTTACGATCGCCCTCTTTAGTCAGGGGGCGTTCTGAGTCTGTATCATATTCTTCGGGTGCGGCGGCGATACCGTGCCGGATTAGATAAATAACCATATCTCAATACTTCCAGGCATTGGGTCCCGTTTTTCTAGGAGCTGTCTAGGATATACCTACCTTTTGCCTATTCTACAACTGTATTGAAATCTGGCGCTGTCATCTGGTTGGCGCTTGTGTAGCGATCGCGCCCTTGTCGTTTCGCATCATATAATGCTCGATCGGCGAGGGCAACGAGTTCATCCGGTGATATTTCCGCAGTGGGAATCACAGTTGCAATTCCCATGCTAACGGTCACGATCGCGCTCACATCAGATTGCTCGTGAGGGATTCCCAAATCTCGGATTGCCTCTCGGATCGACTCAGCAACAGCGATCGCGCCATCCGCATCCGTATTCGGTAGGATAGCCGCGAATTCTTCGCCCCCGTAACGTGCCAACAGATCCGATGAACGTTTAACCGCTTGTGCAGCCGATGAAGCCACTTTTACTAAACAAATATCCCCAGCTTGATGTCCGTAGCAATCGTTATATCGCTTGAAATAATCTACATCCAACATAATCAACGAAAGCAGTTGTTTCCCCTGTATCAGTCGGTGCCATTCCGACTGCAATCGCTCATCAAAACAGCGGCGGTTTGCTACTTGTGTTAACCCATCTGTCGTAGCAATTAATCTTTCTTGTTCCGCCCGGTGTCTGAGCATCTCCTCGGCCCGCTTGCGTTCTGTAATATCAGCAAAAGTCGTTACTACTGCATAGGGTTGAGACTGATTCATTTGGAACAGCGGTTGCGAATTAATCGAAATCCAAGTCAGCGTTTTATCCGATTTGTGAATGCCCATCACCACATTTGATACGGGTTTTCCCGTCCGTAGGGTAATCATTGCCGGATGCTGTTGGCAGGGGAAAGGAGAGCCATCTTCCTGAACGGTTCGCCAGTCTAAATCTATGGATGTACGCCCCATAAGTTGTTCGGGGGTCAGTCCGAGAATCCTTCCGGCACTAGCATTACAGGTAGTAATTTGTCCGTCTGCTAGCTGAAGTACGACGCCTTCAGTCATGCTTCTAATCACAGAACGATACCGTTCCTCGCTCTCCTGTAATTGACTCAGGAGAATGTTTTTAGCATCAAACTCTGAAGCCAGATGCAGGCTACCCGCCAAAAACCCCGCCATCAGTTGTAAGGTATGAATATCTGACTCTGTAAAGGCACAGGGTCTAGCGGAAACAACTTTTAAGACGCCAACCCGATCGTCCTGATAGAACAAGGGAACAACCACCAGTGACCGGATACCAATGCGCTGACAGACAGACTGCTCCACCCGTGAATCGGTTTGTGAATCATCACAAAGCATAATTTGGCCGGTCGCAATACATTTTCCCGATAAACTTGTCCCTACTTTCATCCGTAATCCAACATAGGTGCTGGCGATACCGCTGGCTGCCCGATAAACCAACTCATCCCCTTCCAAGATTTCAATCACGGCCCCATCGGCACCGATCAATTTTTGAGTTCGATCGTTAATCACCGCCATCACTGCATCCAGGTTAGGATTGCGGATGGCGATTTCCTGTTGGGTGGCAATCACCACAGCCAGACGCCCGAACTCTTGCTGTAATGCTGCTTCTGCTTGCTTGCGATCGGTGATATCCTTCATAAAGCAGTGATGCCCGATCGATCGCTCCTGCGAGTCGTAGGCTGCCAACATCACCACCTGCTTGTAAAAAATCGAACCATCTTTCCTGATACCCCGGGCCTCAACTTCCACTCGGCCCTCGGCTAGCATTTTTTGATAAGCCGTCATCATCTTGTAGCAGTCGTCGGGATGAACTGTTTTCTGCCAATTGATACCAACCATTTCTTCAGGCTGATAACCCGCTATATTGGCGTAGGCTTGATTAACGGTGAGGTAGCGTCCGAAAACATCCAGTCGCGAGATGCCTTCCACAGCATTAGCAAGAGCTGTACTCATTTCTCTGAGTTCTGTTTCCGCCTGGACAATATCCGTAATGTCTTGGGATGTACCAAACAACCGAATGACTTTTCCCTCTGCATTGAGTTGAACCTGTCCTCTGGCTTCAGTATGGCGGATAGAACCATTCCGACTCACGATTCTAAGGCGCAATAGATAAGGCTCTCCGTGAGTGAGCGCTCGTTGAACTACCCGGTGTAGCTGTTTGGCACTTTCGGGATGGTAAAGCCGCAAGTTTTCTTCATAAGTAGGTTCGCCTAGGGCCCTAGATCGTCCCAAAATCTCGAATAGTTCGGGAGACCAGGTAATTTTACCCGTACTCACGTCCCATTCCCAGCTACCGATGTGGGCAACCCGCTGGGCTTCTGACAACCGGGTTTCACTCTTTTGCAGGGCTGTTTCTACTTGCTGGCGGTCGGTAATGTCTTTTTCGTTCACGAGCAACATCGGGTTGCCTGTTACCGGGTCGTTGGTACACCGCACGTCCATCCCATGCCAGCGAATCCCCGCCAGAGTAATCACTTGAGCCTCCGTGCTAAATACTTCACCAGACTTAAGAACTGCCATTGCTCGCTCTCCTACCTGAGAGTCAACAAAGCGACTCACAAAAGCATTATCTGTCGCAGAGCCACGGTGCAGCGCCTCCCCGTAACAGCCCAAGGCCGCCGGGTTTTGCAGCAGCGGCACACCTTCGAGGGTGTAGAGCGAAACCATCAGCGTGGTGTGTCGGATTGCCTCGATCGATCGCAGGGTTTCCGGTTCGATGTGAGGAGCGGTTTCGACCTTACCCTCGACCAGGATTGCCAAACGCCCGCTATCAATCCTGATGCCAGAGCACCGACAGCCGACAGAAACAGCCTCACCGGCCGGGTAAAACGTCCACTGCTCAGACAAGGTTTGGCCTTGCTCAAACTGCTCCAGATAGCCCTGCAAGCGAATCCGAGTACACTCTGACAACATATCCCTAAAGTTGTGGCTCGCGAGTTGCTGCCGCGTCGAAGCATTCCACAGGTACAAGGAAGCTTGGTTGGCCCACCGGATTTGCCAATGCTCAATATCAAATATCCAGATCGGGTTTTGCAACAAGTCAAAGGCTTTGAGGTGGACAATTTCCCCGCTCAGGGAACAGGCTAACTCTGGTTGTAGACAATTTTGATGATTGACTCTTGGCGCGCTTTCTGTATTGGGATCAGTTTGATTTGGTTCTGTTTCGAGTTCCGGCGGTTGATTTGGCCCGATCACCGGGCGGTGAGATTCCAAGTGCCACATCCTCAACCCGATGTGCATTGCAACCTGTTGCATGATCTCAACGTCGAGAGGTTCCCACTGACGCGGACTTCGGCATTGATGAGCAATCAACAGTCCCCAAAGCTTCGGAGATTGCTGTTGTTGGCCATCTAGCAAGATTGGCGCAACTAAATTTGCCTGAACTTGGATGCGATCGAGCAATTCGACATCACAAGCTTGAAGATCACCAGCGTGAATATCAGAAATGCTGCTCGTTTGTCCCTGGCTGTAACGATCTACCCAGGTGGCTTCAAAGCAAGGATCATAAATCTGTTTTCCTAGGGTTGGCGGCCACTGGGCATCAACCGATTCTGCAAATACTACGCCATCTCTATGCGATAGGAAGCGATAAATAATTACACGATCGGTTTGCAGCAGCACCCTGGTTTCTTCTAGCGCACATTGCAAAATTGTCTCCAGAGCCACGAACTCGTTGATTTTAAGTGCAATTTCTGAAACTTTTTCTATGCTTTTCTCTAACGACCAAGAGAAAGTCTGTTTTGTAGACATCTCCGTGTTCCTTGTTTTTTTTAGCTATTTTCTACTATCCTAACCCGCGGCAAATAAATATAATAATTTGTTTGAAATTCTAGGAATTGCTGCCTGGGCTTAGAAAAAAAACATCTTTATGTGACAAGCAAAACTTTTTTGACTGCTACAATTACTTTTTTCATATCATTTAGCCAATGGTTTAGGTTGTTTGGCATCTATTTTGATTCTTTTCAAGCGTTTTTTTACTAATTATTATCGAAAGTTTCCTGCACCAACTATAACAAATTATGATTGATTTAGCGAAAAAATACTAAAATGTCAAAAAATCAACCTTGTATAATTGTTAAAAATCAAGAATTATTATGGATTTAGTAAAATAGATAAAACTAAATTTGCTCCGCCACCTGGTTTTTTTGAGCAAAATACTTCGTTGCCTCCCTTGACAATAGTTAAAATACCCAGTTTCTTTGGTGTGTATTTTGGGGAAATGGGGATAAAATTTATTAGTGTTAGTCCTGGAGAAGTCAACCGGGTTTTTTAACCTCCTTACTTCGTTAAAAGTGACATCTTGCAGGATTTTTAATAAACTTTTTATGGGCGGATTTTCCTGCCCAACCCCTACTACCCACAAGAAAATACAGTTGTTGTGGAACAGGCCGGAAAGCTTGTTGATGGCAGAAGCGCACTAGGCGTGAGTTCAAACCCTCAATAAAACTTAAAAAAGCCGGTTGATGAGAGTTAGAGTGCGGGCAAGACTGATTATCAAGTTAAGATTTTGCCCGGACTGAGAAAAAAACACGGCAACACCTGGTAGCAAGCGGAGGTCAAAAAGTGATCGCATTCCCAGGCGGTTGCTGGAATTAATACCGCACCTAAAAACTCCAGAGTTAATGATCGTAAACAGGATTGTCTTTAGGACTAATTAAATTCAGCAATTTTTGCTTAATCTGAGCATCAAATACTTCCCATTTCAGCCTTGCATAATCGCTCTTCTCATTCCCGCCGGAAAGAAATCCCACCGGAATTTCAAAACCTCCAGCTTGACTTCTGCCGCCGCCAAAAAAGCGTCCTTGAGCATCTTGACCGAAGGCTTCTTTAATAAATTCGTCGGGGTCGAGAGTAAGTTTATTAGTTCGCAGGGAGCCAATTACTACTTCAATTTCTTCGTCTTTGTCGTGAACAATTGCGTAGACAACTGCTGTGTGTACGTTCTCTTCTGTTACTAAAAAGTCCGCCGCTTGGGGAATAGAATCCCGATCGTCATAGCGGAGGTAGCCGATGCCGGCGATCGAAAAATTGTTCTGGACGGTGCGGTGTTTGAGCGATCGCTCGATCGCGTCCATCACCCACTTAGAACGAGACGACTGTAACACGGCATTCAGCAACTGCGGGTCGTAAAACCTGCTCAAATAAGCCGCAGCTAAAAAGTCCTCCTCCTGAGCTTGTCTGAGGGCGATCGTATCCGATCGCAAACCGTGCATCAAAGCTGTAGCACACTTGATGTGCAGACTGACGCTGGCGTCGAGAGCTAACATTCCCGACTGTAAATACTCGGCAAAAATCGTGGCTGTAGCGCGGATTTGAGGGCGCAAATCGATAAATTCTGCGTTCATTTCCCCCTGCAAATTGTGATGATCGATGACGGCGGCGATCGGAACTCCAGCCGCTAAAATATACCCGGTTAAGTTACAAGTCGTCCCTTGGTTGTCAATGAAAGCGCAGCCCTGAAACACCGACAAATCCTTAGTTTTTAGTGTTTCCACCGTCCAGCGCTGCAACGGCAACCCTGTCAATTTAACTAAGGCAATATTTTCTTGGTGGCTGAGGGCGCCGGCGTAGATAATCTCGCATTGGATATCGTATTGTTCGGCGATTAATTTGTAAGTCCAAGCGCTGGAAAGTGCGTCGGGATCGGGAAAATCTTGCAGCAAGATTAACTGGCGAGTGCCTTTGTGCCGATCAAACATTTGGCGCAATTGCTCGACTTTGCGATCGTGCAATTCCTCGCGGAGACGGCCGCGATTCTCTTCGGAAGCAACTTCGGCTTTGCTGCGCCGTTTCCCAGGCCCACTCACTCCGGGTACAACCTCGCTGCTGGTCTCAAGTTCACCTTCGCGCTTGCCGGATGTTTCATCGGAATTGTTAGGGGGATGGTCTTTCATCGTTAAAAATTAACAATTTAACTATTTCAGGATTTGCGCGACATTCTATCTTAAACCCGGTTTCTTTGTAGATGCCTTGTTGTCAAAGCCCATACTTCTTACTAGAAACCCGATTTAAGTGCGTAAATTCTCTCTTTAACTGTTTAACTTTTTAACTCATGTAGAGAGTGTGCGTTCCCAGGAACGAAGCAATCTCAGGACTCAGAACTTCCGCAAAAAACCCCCGCGCTTGCGCTGACAGGGGTTTTAAAGACCAATTACATATTTTTGCCATTCTTTGTGCATACCGCTCTTAACGTGTTTAGTCACTTCAAAATAAAGACCGCTGTGAGGTTTCCTAGGTGGATAGCGCAGCGACATTCCCGCTTCTTTTGGCGTGCGGCTGCCTTTATTGACATTGCAGCGGACACAAGCGGTGACGAGGTTTTCCCAACTGTCGCCTCCTCCGCGCGATCGGGGAATTACATGATCGAGGGTTAAATCGTCCCCCGCATAACTACAGTATTGACAAGAGTGTGCGTCCCGGTGCAAGATGTTCCGGCGGGTCAGCGGAATATCCTTATAGGGAACTCGGACGTAATGCCGCAGTCGGATCACAGTTGGTAGCGGGAAGTTTGGCGCAATAAATTTCCCGTTATGCTCTACCTGTTCTGCTTTTCCTTTCAGCAACAAAACTACCGCCCTTCGCCAATTGGTGATGTTAAGGGGTTCGTAGGAGGCGTTCAGCACCAGAACATTGCCCATTGTTGATTATTAAAGAGAATATTTTTTTCGATGTTAACACAGGTTCCCCTTTAGGTGGGACAACCTCAGAAAGAGCGAGGGGAGCGCAAAAAACGGTGCAAAACCACTCCTTTACCCTATACCTTTGCGCTTGCGCCCCTTGTGGCTGCACCTGTTTTCTGCCTTTGGTGTTTGTCAGCGAGCTTTTTTCCCTGAGTTTTGGCTTAGATGAGGCCAGTGTGTGCGATCGCAAAAATTTGCAGAATAAACTTTATTTTTTTCTCTAAATGCCTAATCTTCCCGGCAACAAACAGTTTAACTTTTTAGACTATTAGTAACCTTAAATGAAAAAGCTTATTACTGCTCATGAAATTTCGGCTCTTAAAGTCAGCTTTTAGCGCGTCAATTATTGCCCTTGTTGCTCCGATTTTAGCAAACAGTCCAGCCTTTGCTCAAACGCCTTCATTCTTCTGTGGCGCTGCTGGCGGTCGCCCAGCTACAATTGCTGTCCAACAAGGCAAAAATATTCCCGTTATTTTGTGGCTAGCTGATAACTATTTCAATGAATCAGGAGAAGACGCGATTACTCGGTGCACCAGAGTATCGGGAATTCTCAACAACTCACAACCGCAAGGAACTTGGGAGAATATTGTCACAGCAGGTGCATCGCCCACCGGTCAACTAATTATTTGTGCAGCTAATCCTCAAGACGGTTCCTGTAGATTATTATATCAAGTACCCAAAGGTCAAAATCCAGAACAAGCTCGACAAGAACTCTTAAGAAGAGTCACAAATCCTAATGTAAGTGTTTCGCCTGTTAAGGTAAATTGATAGTCATAAGTTATTAGCTACGGGTAGGGACAAGGCATTGCCGTGTCCCTACTTGCTAAAGTAATGTATGCACCCTACTTGCAGATAGTTGAAACTCTGGTAAAATACTTCGGTTGAGTGGCGAAAAAATTGCAGCTTTGCTTCAGCAATTCTTCTAACCCTTCAACCTGCCTCAACCATACAGTGCCGTTGCTTCCAGCTACAGCAATTTGCTTTCCGTCTCGACTCCAACTGACACTAACAACATTCTCCTCGAACTCAAATTGAGCAACCTGTCGCCCCGCTAAATTCCACAGCCGTACAGTCTTGTCAATTCCCACTGTAGCAAGCAGTTCTCCGTCGGGGCTAAAACTAATTGATTTCGCATCAAAATGCAAGGTTTGAAATTCCTTAACTAATTCTTTTTCTGAGAGATTCCACAGCCCAACTTTGCCATTCAATGTTACTGTAGCAAAGCGATACTGGTGTTGAGCTGGAGTGAAACTAATCCCTATTGCCTGAACAGGCAGTGTTTTTTTTAGCTTGCCCGACAAATTCCAAAGTCGCACTGTAGATTTGCCATCTAAAGTCGTTATGAAATCGCCCTTTGGGCTAAAATTTACGCTTCTCACTAAGCCGTTGTGACCTGGAAGTTTCTGGCTAGGTGATACTAATTGTGGCAGTTTAGACAAATCCCAAATTGCAGCATAGCTGTCTATCCCTGCCGCGGCTAATAACTTTCCTTCGGGACTAAAACTGATGCTGGTAACAGAGCCTTGGATTCCTTTCAAAGTAGAAATATTTTTACCTGATAAATTCCATATTTTAACAGTGCTATCCCTTCCGGCTGTCGCTAAAAAATTACCGTTTGGGCTAAAATTTACCATATTAACTGACCGCTGTAAAGCTTTCCATTCAGCAATTTTTTTCCCGGAAGAGTTCCACATCCTAACTGTATCGTCTATTCCGGCGGTTGCTAAGATTTGCCTATTTGGGCTAAAAGTGACGCTGGTAACTGCACCTTTATGAGCTGACCACTTAATCTTTCTTTGCGGAGTTAATGAGGCTTTGACCTGCTGTGTTTCACTAATTTCATCGAGAATTATTTGTAAGGCTAACAGCGGTCTTGTTGCCGGGTATTGTTCTAGCTTAGGTTTGTTTTCAACCAAGGTTTTTAATTTTTTACCGGAGGCGATCGCCCTCAGTAAAGCTTCTGATAAAGCTTCGGTGTTTTCGGTTTTTTGAGATACCGCTAACAATAAAGCATCGCTGCCATTTTGTTCAATTTCAATACTTGCTTGTGCTAGTTTAAACCGCTGGTAAGCAAGAGTTGAAAAGCCGATCGCTGTCAGTAACGATGCTGCCAGTACCGCAGAACCGATGCCGATCCACTGTTTGGCTTTTTGTTTGGCAGAGTCAGCTTCACTCAAAGCTTTTTCGGCATCACAGACAGCTTTTTTGGTTTCGAGTGTAGCTGAACGCAGCAGTTGATTTTGGTCGCTCAAAATAACTTTCTGGCTGGCAGTCAAAAACTGAAAATCTTCGTTTCTCAAACTTTTTCCTGCCGCCCAAACTAATGCTGACTGCAAATCATCTCCTCGCAACAGTTGGGAATCATCTTCACAGCTAGAATTTAGCCAGAGTTTGATGGCTTCGGAGTAAGGCGAGAGTTTTTCTAATTTTTGTTCAATTAAGTCTTGGTTAAATACAGCTTGATAAATAGGATTAGAAATTGTTAATTTTTCCCTGCGCTTAACGATTAATCCGCTTAATCGTAATTCCATTTGTTCGGCACTACCATCGGGGACAATTTCAGCTTGTTCTAATATTTGCTGATACAATCCGAGTCTCCTGACAATCCGTTGGTTTTCTCTGAAAAGCCGATCGCGAATTGTGGACAAATGTTCGGGCACATCTTGAGTTTCCCAATTCTCCACGATTTTCAAGCGCACTACTTTCTCCACCCACTCTTGAGAAGTGTGAATTTTATCTCTCTCCCCCTCTTGGCAAGCGGTGGCAGCATCTTTCTCCCCCTCTTGGCAAGCGGTGGCTGGGGGGGGTAAATTCGGGATTAATTGTGGATTTTCCAGCAGAAGTTTGCACAGCTTTTGAGTCAAAAAAGGCTGCCCGCCCGTCCAATACAAAACCTCTCTCAAAACTTCATGAGGGCTATCTGTCAGGTCTGCCAACCCTGCTGCTAGCGGTTGAGCTTCTGTTTCGTCAAAACCAGTTAATTCGATCGCCTTGCCAATATTAAAAGGGGTATTGCTGGTGGCATTTTGCTCGCGGCACAAATCCGTCGGCGATGCTACGCCTAAAAGGGCCCAAGTTAGGCGATCGAACTCTGAATTGTTGGCGCGCTTGTTGTAGCACGATCGAATTAAAGCTAAAAAATCGTCGGCGGGAAAATCTAGGGCGAGAATGCTGTCGATTTCGTCAATAAAAATGACAATATTGCTGGTAATGTTGGGTAAAAGTACGGTTTCGATGAATTCGCTCAATCTTTGAACCGGAGTTAAAAAATTGCGATCGCGCCACCAAGTCCGCACGTTGACAATATCCGACAGGTTAAAGTTATTTTCGAGAATGCGTAGCAAACCAGCATACCACTGTTCGGGAGTGACGCCGCGGTTGCCAATTTCCGAAATGTCGATCGCAGCACAAGCAATTCCTTCATTTCTCAGCCGCTGAATTGTCCGCACCTGCAAGCTAGATTTGCCCATTTGCCGGGAATTCAAAACATAGCAAAATTCTCCGGCTTTCAATCCGTTATATAAATCGTCGTCGGCTTGCCGCTTCACATAATTTGGAGCGTTATTTGTCAAACTCCCACCGACTTGATAATAACTGGGTTTTGTGGTAAAATTCATATAATTTATTCGGTTGAAACCGCTACTACATAAACAAAATCCGTCTTCGCAGACTGAAGAAGTGAGGCGGTATTAAAGCATAATTATGTATGATAAATTGTAGCACAATAGAGCATGAAAACTGATTGGACTGGATATAACGACGACAAAGACAAGTTAAGAGATGAAATTTGGTGTTTGCTGAAACAGCAAGCCGCATCTATTGGCGATCCGTTTGGTCATATTCCAAACTTTGTCGGTGCACAGGTGGCTGCCGAAAGATTGGCAAATTTACCAATTTGGCAACAAGCAAAAACGATTAAGTGCAATCCTGATTCGGCGCAAAATCCGGTGCGGATGCAAGCTTTGCAAGATGGAAAACGCCTGTATATGGCAGTACCGCGATTGACAGACGATCGCTGTTTTGTAGAGTTAACTGCTGAGGATTTGCAGAGACAAAATATATCAATTGCCGAAAGTGCGATCGCCCGCCAAGCTCTCGATTGCGGAAAATTGGTAAGTTTTGCAGAAATGGAGCCGATCGATTTAGTAATAGTCGGTTGTGTAGCGGTGGCGCGCAACGGGGGAAGAACCGGGAAAGGTGCAGGATTTGCGGATTTGGAATTGGCTATGTTGCAGGAATTCGGGTTAGTACAAATCGATACGCCTATTGTAACAACAGTGCATCCTTTGCAAATAGTCGCAGATTCGCGTTTACCAATGCAAGCTCACGATTGGGCGCTGAATTGGATTGTTACTGCCCAGGAGGTAATTGATACTAATACAAGTTATCCGCGTCCAATGGGGTTAAACTGGGATAGTATACGGCCGGAACAGTTGGAAAAAATTCCAATTTTGCGAAAGTTCAACGAACCGCGAAGGCGCGAAGGACGCGAAGAATGAAAGAAGAAGAAGAGGAAGAAGGTAATTTCATGATATATCTACTTTGTGGTGAACACGCGCCATGCAATGAAAGCAGTAAAACCTAGATAACCAAACACGGCTATCCAGTCTAGCCAATTATCGGATGTTATCAAAAAAATATCGTTCATGGGTATCATTCACCTGATTATTACTTGCCGCAGTTACGCATCAAATTTTACACGATCGCGCTTAAGTGCGATCTAAAATATTGTCGGTATAGTTCGCACCTCGGCACGCACTCGTTACCCTGCAACTTCACCAACCCCAAACTGTCTAATTTAAACGCCTGCATCGCCTTTAATTGCACCGGAGAGTCGGCCGCCACAATCTCTCTCATACCCTGCGCTAACTCAGGATATTCTTCCAAATTCCACAACTGCCGACGCAAATGGTCGCTGTAAATTCCCGCATCTGCGATCGCAGTTTCTTTTAATTCATCGAGTGTCAAATCCGATCGCGAAATGTGATATAATGCAACTCGCACTAAATACGGATGACCGCCGACAATTTTCATTAAGTTTTCAACTTCTGCATCCGACCAATTCAAATTATGGCGCTCTGCTAAATCTTGTATTTGCTGAGAGTTGAATTCGGGCAAATCTACAGGCAGTCCGACGTTGAAAGGCGATTGATTGATGTTCATTGGGATGTAAACTTCGGTGGAGTGAACTACAATTAATCGCAGTTTTTTCCAGATTTCTCGCCGCTTGGATTCTTCGTGCCACGCCCGCAGCAGTCCTAAAAAGTCTTCGGCAATGTCGGGATATTGGAAAACGCGATCGATCTCGTCTAATCCTAAAATTAAAGGACTGTCGATTTGCGGCAAAATGTATTTTTCAAAGTAATCTTTGCAGTTGACTTTGCTGCCAAAAATCTCGTCCCAATAATCGTCTAATTGATTGGGTAAGTGCAACTCGCGGCCGACGTAAGCGCAAAACCATTTTAAGAATTTATCTAAGTTGGCAAAGACGCCTTTATCTACTAACTGAAAAGTTAGCGGCACGGTGCAATAGCCTTGACGAGCTCCGTGATGCAAAATTCTTGCCATCAATGAAGTTTTGCCCATTTGTCTTGGTGCTTTGATTCTAATTAAGGCGCTGGGCTGCACAATAGTTTGATAACAGCGTTCTTCGATGGGCGGGCGTTCTACATAAAATTGAGAAGCAACATCGACTTGTCCTCCCGGTAATTCCGGTTCAGCGGCGGGTAGAGGTATTTCGTCGCTGCTAATTTCTAATAGCTGTTTTTGTGTTAAATTGTCCGTTTCTTCGGTAACTGGTGTGGGTTCTTCTGCTAGTAAATTCAGAACCTCTTCGATAATAATTGGAGTGTCGGCGGTGGTTTTCCATTCCCTCTGTTTGATGCGGTAGAGATAGCCCCGCAAGTCGTGATTTAGAGGCGCATTTAGCGGAAAACCGACGCGGATGGGGAGAATTATTGGTTTCTTGTCAGGGCGGGAGTCTTGCAGTTCTTTTGCTTGCTGAACTTGATATGTTATCAGTTCGCTTTGATTTCCCGTTGGCGGCAACAGTAGCAGCAAATAATCGCATTCTTGGAGGAATGAATTAATGCGATAGAACCAATTATCTCCTAATCTAATGTTATTTTCTGCTGTGAAAACTGTATGCCCGATCGCGCTTAAGGCCGTTTCTAACTCTTTTCCTAACTCGCGATCGGGTTCGGCGCTACGATAACTGACAAATACTTTAACAATTCTGTTGCTGGCTGTATCTTCCGCTGCCGGCGAATTGTCCAGCTCGTCTAAATTTGTCGGTTCCTCAAGTTTAGCCGATCGATGGTCGCTAGCAGCCAGAGTCATTTCAAAAGCCGCGAACAACTGTCGAATTTTACTCAAATCCGCACCTTCTCTACCCTGCTTAATTTTGCTGACTGTATCCGCACCGACGCCAGATTCAGCCTCGATTTCAGTCAGAGTACCTCTAATGTTATGTCGGTCAGACCATTCTTGGAGCGCCTCGTTAAGTTTCTTTAAGCCAGAGGCAGTGAGAATGCGACCGCGATCGCGTTTTGACTTGAGCACTTCGCTTGCAGTGAAAGGGGAACGAATCTAGAAATTTTAACGCCTTAAGTTCCTATTTTGGGCGATTTTAAGGAAGATAATCAACCAGCCGGAATTTAAGGAATTTTACTGCGAGAGGGTTTTTGGGCGATCGACTCCTGAAACTCTGTCCTGATAACGGCTTCAACAGTTGAATATATTTGAGGATAAAAAGTTTTTCTTAACTCCCCAATCTCCGCCACTAATCACCACTTAACTTTTTAGAGTAGATACACCAAGCAAAAAAGGAGCAGCCAAATGAGCAAAATCTTACACAGGCTGGCAATGGCCGCTTTGGGAACCGCCGCCATTTTCACAATTAATACACTTAATAATTTAACAGAAGCATCAGCGGCTGGTAAATTTGACGAACCAGAAATTTATCAAAACACAGTTTTTCCACTCGGCGTACCGGGTCAGTTCCATAAATAGGCAAATTCATTGATTGATTTAATTTAATTAAGGAGAAATTATGAAGTCTACACTGTGTTCGCCACAACCTATAGCTACCAAATCTGACTCGGTTGATGCTGAGGCGATCGATGCCTGCACTGCGCTTGCATGGATGGAATTGGTAGCATTAGATGCTAGCGCTCTCACAGGGGATGATTGGCTGGCTTTGTGCGATGATATAGATAGCGGGGAAATCTACCGCTGCTGGTTTTTGTGGCGCGATCGCGAAGTTAGCGGTAATTGGGAAGCTTACGATCCTTTGAGCGATCGCCGATTTGTTGCTAAAGGAAAAGTTTTTCTCAAAGCCGCGATCGACTCCCTCGAAGATGCTAGAAATCGCGAACTCGCCTAACTTGAATTCATCTCACGCGAATAAAATTTTTGTCTGCAAAACAAGAATTATGCCAAGAGAATCCACAACTGTACAAACTTTCGTCCGCCTGGGCGAGACTGGAAAAAAAAGAGGTAGTAGAAGCGGATTTGAGATCAGTCCCGGAAACCGACTATTCTCAAAGAAAATAAAAAAAATTACGGCTGCAGGCAAAAGTTGACTGTATGATGCTAGGTGCTTCGTCTCGAAAGCGGTTGATCAGGTTTTTTCAGCCGCTTTCTCGTTGCAGCCGTTAAACTCTTTCTCTTCACACATGACTCCTAAACTGCGATGGCTGTTGCCGGCCGCCCTTAGCCTTTTCTCGATCGCCCTGCCCGCAAAAGCTGATACACTAACATCTTGGCACTTCGATCCCAGGGAAAACCAACTCAATTTAACCACAGATTCAGGAGTTCAGCCGGAAGTTAAACTAATCGCCAATCCCACCCGCTTAGTAATTGACCTACCGGGAATAGTCTTGGAATATCCCGAAAGCCCTCAAAGTTACAACTCAGCTATTCAACAAATTAGAGTTGGGCAGTTTGACACCGGAACTACCAGGTTAGTAATAGAATTAACTCCCGGTTATAAGTTAGACCCGCAACAAGTCCGAGTCATTAGAGAATCTGCCACGCGCTGGTCGTTTCAGTTGCCAAATCCCCAGCAAATAGCTGGAAATGAGTCTTTTATCCCCACAGCTATTACCCGCATAGAACAAGCAGCAGGTCAAGTTAGACCCACTGTTTCGCCGGGAAATCAGAGAAACTATTCCACTGATTTGGCAATGTCAGCAGGCTCGGAAATGACAGCCATCAAGCCTCAAATCGAAAGTGCGATCGAACAGTATAGATCCCTCAGCGCCGGAATGTTTTTTCTGGATTTAGATACAGGAAACTATTTGGATATCAAGGGCGATCGAGTATTTCCGGCCGCGAGTACCATCAAACTACCAATTCTGATTGCTTTTTATCAAGATGTAGACGCAGGCAAAGTTAGCCTCGACGAAACATTAGTTATGAAGTCCGACTTAGTTGCCAGCGGTTCTGGAACTATGCAAGACGAACCTGATGGAACTCGGTTTAGCATCAAAGAAACCGTAGATAAAATGATTACCATCAGCGACAATACAGCCACCAACATGATTATTGAACGTTTGGGGGGAATTGCTAAACTCAACGAGCGTTTTCGCAGTTGGGGATTAACTGATACGAGAATTCGCAATTGGTTGGGAGATTTTCAAGGAACAAATACCACAAGTTCTGTGGATATGGTAAAGTTGCTGGCGATGCTGTCTCGCGATAAATTAGTCTCTGAATCGAGTCGGGAACAAGCTTTAGAATTACTGCGGCACACAACAACTAGAACGCTTTTGCCTTCCGGTTTGGGCCCTGGCGCAGTTATTGCTGACAAGACTGGAGATATCGGCTTTGTAGTTGGCGATGCAGGAATTATTGATATGCCCAACGGCAAGCGTTATTTAGCCGCAATCTTTGTCAAACGTCCTTACAATGACCCGATTGTGAGAGATTTTGTCCGTCGGATTTCGCGCATTGTTTACAATTATTTAGACCAACCTGCGGCGAGAGTACCGGATAATTTGCGTTGATCTGACAATTCGGCGATTGAAATCGCTACTAAACAAACAAAGTCCGCCTTCGCGGACTTGAAGAGAAGATTTTTAATTACTAAGGACTATTCTTTGCGCTCGATGGCTACAGTCAAGTGAGCTGCAACTGCCCCAACTGTAGCCAGTACAGCAGCAATTGGAAAGACTACCGATCCTGCAACGCCGCCTACCAATCCAGCCATCAGCGGAATGTCTGCCAAAGTCCGCCCTTGCGAGTTTTTGATGACGAGGCGGCGGAGTTTTCCTTGCTGAATTAGTTCTTTGACTTTAGCAATTAAACTGTCGGCGCTAATCTTAAATTCTTCCACTCTGACTTTTTCCTCTGTTGCAAATTCTGAGGCGAATACATGAGTTTCAACTGTTGGGTTGGCTGAATTCTCGGCCGCTGCTGTTTCGTCTTGTAGAATTGTTACTTGTTGTTCTAGTTGTGAGTTCATTTTGTGTAAGGGCGGGTGAAAACCAGCCGTTTAATTTCTATACTCTTATCTTCGGCGATCGCACTTGGGAATGACAGGCAAGGAAACCCTACAATCTGCATTCGTACTTTCCACCCCCGCCTTTTTACTCAAAACCTTATTTTGGTCTGGTTAGATCGAGGCGGGTTTATCTATTCCTAAAGGTAGAGAAGCTTTTGTTGAAACAACCAGTCTCTAGATATAAGTCAAGTAATATCAATTCGGATTGCGCTCCTCATGATTGTTGAGTGTTGACTAAAATTATGATTTTGGGACAAATGACAGTTTGGACATTTGAAAAATACCGATGCAACCGGAAACGATATCAGTTGTCTTTACGACTTGACCGAGATTTGAGACGAGCGCTTTTATCCTGGTGAACAAAGTGAATTAATAGACAATTCAGAATCGTACAAACTGCTTTAAAATATTTTTAGTCCCAATATTTCTACCATGACTTCAAGAGTGATTGCTATCTAGGCACACTCCTCAGAGGGTGGAGGTACGATCTCGATACCGTACTTGGGAGCAGTAGTAAGAATTTTGTCAAGGTCTTCAGGGCTCAAGGATGCTCCAAGGGTAATCTCACCATTGACGGCCTTTCCAACTTCGGCAATAAATTTCTCAAAGCCAGCAGGAGTGACCCAAACCAGCATTTTAGCGGGTGTAGCGGTGGTATTAGTAAATCGGTGAAGCTGGCCTTTCGGTGAATGAAGGAAGGTTCCAGCCGTCACAACGAAAGTACGATCGTCAAGCTGGAATTCAATCTCTCCGTCTTGAACATAAAATGATTCATTTTCTCGGTTGTGGCGATGGGTTGGCGTACCGCCACCAGGTGCAACAATTACCTCACAAAGCGCATAGGCTTCCCCTGTCTCTTCACCAACGGCCTTGAAGGTATAGAGGTCTTGACCAAAGTAGTAAGAACGACCTTGACCGGGTTCAATAAAAAGTCCGTTTTGATGAATTGTCATTTGTTAATTCCTAAAGCGAAGTGTTAGCTGGCTGGCGATGGCTTTTTGTGGAACATTGTTCACGAATTCAGAGTTCTCTCAATACGCCGATCGGGGATCAGCCACATGATTGCAACTAAAACATACAGCATGAAAGCAAACCATGAGTTCACAAAGGAAAGCAGGATTGCTACGGCATAAATCACCACTGATACCTTCCCCTTAAAGTCTCGCCCAAGTGCAATTGCCAGAGTGGAATCTTTACCGTGGTAAGAAATAAGGACACGAGTAAGAATGAAATAAGCGATCGCAGCCAACAACAGCACTGTGCCATAAAGCGCAACTGGCCACGCAGCGAAGTGATTCTCGCCTGTCCAGGCAGTGACAAAGGGAATGAGTGACAACCAGAACAGCAGATGCAAATTAGCCCACAAAACATTACCATTGACGTGCCGAGCCGCTTGTAACAAGTGATGGTGGTTGTTCCAGTAGATACCAAGATAAATAAAACTGAGTACATAGCTCAGAAATACTGGAACTAGGGGACGCAGCGCAGCTAAATCAGCTTCATGGGGCACTTTCAATTCCAGCACCATAATGGTGATGAGAATGGCGATTACACCATCGCTGAATGCTTCTAACCTGCCTTTACCCATTTTTGTACATCCTCCTTTTTTGCTGGCGCGGTCGATCGCTTCTCATTCCAAAAATAACTTAGCATAAGGTCGGTTGCAGTGATGTGTTATACCTCGATCGGCGATCGCTGGCACTTACCAACCAAGCTAACGATTTTGCTTGCCTAATCTCGGCTGAAAACAGATAACCTTAACGGACTTTTCGCTGATCTGTTTAAGCAGTCGATCGGGACGATTTCTTATAAATACCCGATCGCGCAACGGGTAAAACGGGAGAAGCAGTTGTTGAAATAAAAAGAGCGATCGATTAGGGAAGCGCGATCGCGGCTATTGGACATAAATAGTTTGAGCGGTAGAGAGAATTTCTTGACGGCGAATCCAGTTGGAACTGCGATCGATCGCCCGTTTACTGATTAGATCGACTCGTCTACTTAGCACTGCTTCGAGTTCTTCCTGCATTTGGGCGCGATCGAGTAAACCCCAGTTGGCTATGGAGGCAAAGGCAATTAGGATATCGATGTCGTTGTCTGCATGAAAGTTGTCGTGAAGGACAGAACCAAAGAGGGAGAGTTCGATTATTTACCACTGTTGGCAGAATTTGGTGATTTGTTCAATTGGCAGGGCGATCGGGCTTTTCATTCAGCCTCCTCAATCTTTCTCTAGAGCCATTTCAGCAAATAGTTTCGGTAATTTACAGGTATGACACCGAGAACTTATAGAGCGAATTGAGCGATCGGGCTTTTGTACAGTAAGATCGCGTGGCTCGATCGGAGAGCGCGATGGTGAGCAATGCTGCGGCCGCTGGATGGTCAAAAGTTGTCATAAAATTTCTTGCAATTGCAAATCCGGTTTGAATACTCCTTTTATCTCTTGGTCTTGAAAGACTAACTTTGTTTGTTTAGTCGCGATTTAAATCTCATAATTATCGAGGGGAAACAACCCGGATATGATTTATTTACCGCCTAGCAGCTTTTTAGCACCTTGTGTTAGTGTATTTTTAAGCATGGTTTGGCGCTTTATGCACTCTAAATAATTTCCCAATGTGGGCATCTGATTCTTGAAACTCATGTTACTAATAAAACTGTGTTTTTGCGGTTCATTGTGAGTTGCTCCGGCGGCGACTGCTTTGCGAATTAGGAGTTATACGACTCGGTGCGATCGGCAGAATCTAATTTAGAGTTTTGTACGGAATAATGTAAAATAGCGCTGTATATAATTGTAAGAGTTGTTCAATAACTACTTAGAACGCACGAAAAAGCCGTCAGATTTCACTCCGGCAGCAGATGCTGTATCAACAGCTTTGAATCCGTCGGTCTTTTCTACTACGTAAATAGCCTTGTAACGACTGAGACGCTACTTAATCAAGTAGAGCGTCATCTCCGTAACACTTATTTTTTGGGAGTACACAATTTTATGACCACAATAATGCAGCTCTTAATCCATATTAGAGGTGGAGTTTCTCTTGTTATGAGTTCTGTACTTGCGGTTGTCAAAAATTTTCGACTTGGGATAATTTTGGCTTTAGCGTGTCTTGCTTGTATTTTGAGTTATGTTCCTGCTGTTTCGCAAACTTCGCCAACTCAGTTACCTAATCCGCTCAAACTGGGAGTTAGGACTTCTGTTTACCCGATCGGAAATAATATTAATGTAAATTTTTTGAGTCAATTTTTTCCCGAATATAATTTTATGAGAGTTTTTTTTGAAAATAATATTTATAAACCAAATTCTGCTGAAGGGTTTTGCGGCACTTTTGGTAAAGAGCTACAGAAGGAGTTAGCTAGTAAGGGTCAACAAATCAAAGTTAAATACATTCCTATTGTGAATCAACATAAAGGATTCGTTGCACCTAGATATTATGGCTTGAAAAAAGGTATAATTGATATTGAATGCGGTCCAAATTCAATATCATCTGGTAAGCTTCCAACTGGTGAAGGTATTGAATTTTCACAGCCTTTCTATAAAACAGGTGTGAAGCTTTTATTAAAAGAAGAATTAGCTGACAAGTTGAATTCAAAACTTATAGAGCTAAAGGAGATTAAAATTGGTGTGGTTAAAGAATCTACTACATTAGAAGTCTTAAGTAAGAACAACCTTAAATTTGTTGAGTATGATAGTGGTCGTGAAGCTTTAAATGCTCTTGAGGTAAATGATGTAAACGCATATGCTAGTGATGCACTTATTGTCGCGAATCTCCTTAAAAAGGGAGTCGATCAACCAGAACAACCAAAGAGAGAACCATACGAAAATTTGGAATACACTATCTACCCAAATAGCTCATCAACAACCAGGTATTTAACTGGCAACAAGCCAACAGAAGAGTATGCTATGGCAGTTCTGGGACGTACGCCGTTTTCCAAGGATTTACTTAATGTGATTAATAACACTTTATATAAGTCTAAATTGTCCAGCTATCAGCAGATATTAGAAAATTATGAAACAAGAGCAGATAATTTTTGGTGGAATATCTTAAAAAAGACAGGGCGTTTTTCTAAAAATTATTTATGGGTAATATTTGTGCCAATTTTTTGGGAGTTATTAATTGAATATTCAAGTTTAAATGTGCCAATAAAAGTGCGGAAAAAAATGAGATCAATAGCAGCAATAATAGTAGGTATATTAATCATTTTTATACTAATTAATGTGTTTTTAGTATATGTGATTCCGCTGGTTATCCCAGGTTACTAATGCCACTGAATAGGTGGCAATTCCTCAATCAATTGCTGCTAATAAAAATGGGTCTCGGAAAGCAACAACTTCATAGCGATCGGGTAGCTCAATGATGCGAGCGTCAAGGTAAGAGGGTACAAAAACTAGAGCTTGTCGGATATCTTCATCCTCTAGTTCTGGAAACTCTTGATGTAGTTCTTTTTGATCGGGATAAGTTGCTAGCAGCTCAATCACCCGACGAACAGCAATCCAAAGCGAATACATGGTTGCCCATTCATCCGCTTTGGATTGCTGGTAATACGATCTATTTTCATTTATACTAATCTCAACTCTTCATTATTATCTTATCTCCCCTATTGCCAGTTCGGAAACTTAGCAATATAAATCTCTATGCTAACTATTTTTATGAGCCTTCATCTTTAGAAGAGCAACTAATAACGAATGGTTAGCCCTTTGTTTTAGTTATTGCATCGCAGATCCGGTACAATACATGATATAACCTAAAGTACCGCAATTCGCTCATCTATGTCAAAAGTTAGGTGAATAATTTTATATACTCATGACTATTTTTACTCTGCGATCGATCAAAAAAGACTTCGGCATCAAGGAACTCTTGACAGATGCCAGCTTCAGCCTCGATGAAGGCGATAAAGTCGGACTCATCGGCACCAACGGTTCCGGCAAATCAACCCTGCTGAAAATGATTGCCGGTATGGAGTCGATCGACTCTGGCGATCGCTGGGTCAATCCAGGGTCTACAATTGTCTATCTCCCCCAACAGCCGGATTTAGACGAAAATCACACTGTCTTAGAGCAAGTATTTGCCGACAGTGGCGAACAAATGGCTTTAGTGCGAGAATACGAGGAAATTTCCGCTCAATTGTCCCACGGCAAAGGCGATACAGACAAGTTGATGGCGCGTCTGTCTGCAGTGTCTGAACGCATTGATGAGGTGGATGCGTGGGATTTGGAAACCAAGGCGAAATTGATTTTGACCAAGTTGGGGATTGAGGATTTTGATGCGAAAATTGCCGATTTGTCCGGCGGCTACCGCAAGCGAATTGCCTTAGCAACAGCCTTGTTGTCCGAGCCCGATGTGTTGCTGATGGATGAACCGACAAACCACTTGGATGCGCTGTCAGTTGAGTGGTTGCAGAACTATTTGAACGGCTATCGCGGTGCTTTGCTGCTGATTACGCACGATCGCTATTTTCTCGATCGCGTTACCAATCGCATCCTAGAGATCGATCGCGGCGACCTTTACAATTATGCTGGCAATTACGCTTATTACTTGGAGAAAAAAGCCTTAGCTGAAGAATCCGCCGCCAGCAGTGTTCGCAAACACGCGGGTGTATTGCGGCGCGAATTGGAATGGCTCAAACGCGGGCCGAAAGCGCGCAGTACCAAGCAAAAAGCTCGGATCGATCGCATTAAAGATATGCGAGCCCAGGAATTCAAAACAGCCAACGGCAAAGTCGAAATTGCCACAGCCGGCCGCCGGATTGGTAAGAAGGTGATTGAGTTACTGAATATCTGTAAAGCTTACGGCGATCGCACTTTAATTAAAGATTTTACCTACAATTTCACACCCGAAGACCGGATAGGAATTATTGGCTGCAACGGTGCGGGAAAATCGACGCTGATGGATATCATCACCGGACGCATTCAGCCGGATTCGGGTACTGTCGAAATTGGCACAACCATTCATATCGGTTATTTTGACCAGCATTCAGAGGATTTGACGCCGAACGAAGACCAGCGAGTTATTGAATACTTGAAAAGTGTGGCCGAGTTGGTGCAAACGGCGGATGGGGAAATCATTACCGCTTCTCAAATGTTGGAAAAGTTTCTGTTTCCACCGAACCAACAGTATTCACCAATTAGCAAACTTTCGGGCGGGGAAAAGCGCCGATTATTTCTGTTGAAAGTGCTGATGAGTGCGCCGAACGTGCTGATTTTGGACGAACCGACAAACGACCTGGACGTGCAGACTTTGGCTGTTTTGGAGGATTATCTCGAAGATTTTAACGGCTGCGTGATTGTGGTGTCCCACGATCGCTATTTTCTCGATCGCACGATCGACATGGTTTTCGCCTTGGAGCCTGGGGGCAATTTGCGCTTGTATCCCGGCAATTATTCCGTGTATTTAGACTACAAGAAAGCCGAAGAAGCAAAGGAAATAAAAGGACAAAAAGAAAAAGAAAAACTTACACGCACGGCGGCTGAATCTAATAATTCAAAATCCCAAAGCTCCACTCAAAAATCTACCAAAGTTTCCTTCAATGATAAGCGAGAATACGAACAATTAGAAAGTCAAATTCCGAAGATGGAAGCTGAGAAACAAGAGATTGAGAAGAGGTTGTCTAACAATGCTCCGAGCGGGTTTGCGGAGGTAAAGAAGTTATCGGATCGTTTAGCTCAGTTGACGCAGCAGATCGATCATGCGACTGAGCGCTGGTTGGAGTTAGCCGAACGGGTTGGTTAATTTAGGTTGTGCTGTAGAACATCACGAAAAAACAATAATATATTGTAGGGTCTTGTAGGGCCTGGTTTAACGTAGCTTCTATACTAGAATCGAGTTTACTGTGGCAAAACCAGCCCTCCCCACGTGATGTTTATTTGTACCCACTTACTTACAGTTAAGTATGCTAATTTATTTTGTCATTCAATAGCTATGTGCAATATCTTTTTTTCTCCGGAAGTTATAGTTTTCTGAAAAAGCTTACTGGAAAATGTAAGTTGAGCTGTGAATTTTTTAAATGCGGTGTTGTAAAAACTACGAAGAATAAAAGATATGAATGTACTGGGTGCTATGGGAGAACAAACAGGTATTCTACAATTTTTGAATTGTCCCAAAGTTAGATGGGATTTCGGGTGATCTAATTCCTGATGGTTGTCTGGATCGTAATCAAATCTAATTGGTACTGGCAATATATTTTTTGCTATTATGTCTGCATATATTTCGTCCTTTTCATAAATCTCCGGATCATTCTGAAAGTTTTCCAAAAATGGTGATGGAAAGAAGGCTAATCTATGTGAAATTAAACTAGAATTTTCATAAGTATACATTAACTGGATTAACGCACCATCAATCATTTTGATATTATAGTTGTCATTTCTATCTAATTCCTCATACATCTCTTTGTAATCAACATTTTTCAATACTATTGAGAGATCCTGCATTCCAGAATATGCGATTTTATAACTACCTTTACCAGTCTGTGTAGATGAAGGAAAATTTTGTTTATCCGATAAACCAATTAATATTAATTTTTGAGTGATTTCCTTAATTTCTTTGAAAATTTCTTGAGGGCTAGTCATTAAACGTATTCATAAATTAGATTTTACTTTATCCAGGACAAGAGTTTTAGATTAGTTGCTGAGTATGTTCAAGATTCTCAAAGCTTGTCTTTGAGTTTATTTACTAAATCTAGGGGTAAGTCTTCTTTCTGGATTTCACCTTTTTCAAGAGCTTGAAGCAGGTCTTGTAGGCTACTACGTGACTTAGCTATAAGACCGCCTCCCTGTAGGTTTATCTCTCTATTAATAAGGTTCATTTCTTTGCGCTCTTCTTCTGTAGGATAAGTGAATTCAAGAACAAACTTTTTTTCCCGAATTTTATTAAATTCTTCTACTAAACCTCTCATCTTTTCACCATAACCTAATACTCTTAGCCAAGCTTTGCTTCTTGTCATCGCAGTAAATAAGATATTCCTTTTTATGGCAAGTTCATAACCTGAAAAGCATTCCTGAGCATTGATCACATATATCATTGCAGCTTCATTTCCTTTAGCTCTATTGATACTCGTAAAAGTGATCGTTTCTTCACGAAAAAAATCATCTGGTGAAGTTGTTACTCCAGCAAGGTTAGAGTTAATCCCCTTTTCAAATAGTAAAGCTCTAGCGTCTCCAACAGCCTCTCTAGTTGTAAGTGGATTAGAGTGAATAACCATTATGTCGTCACCTTTCAATTCATCTTCCTTAAGATTTTTTTCGATTTCATTTATTAGCCATTCTATTTGTGTTTGGTTACTATCAAAAGATTTTAACATAATTAAGTCTTCAATAGGTGAATGAGATTCCAGGAACTTAGGACTGGTATTGTTAGTCCTAGAAAGCTTAACAAATTTTCCATCTTCCAGGCTTCCTGCCTCTACTTCATAACCAATATCTCTCCATAATCCAGCATTTTCAAACATCTGGATTAATCCTTCATTTCTATATATACCAAAACCTAAAGCGTGTGCTGAAGTTAGGATAGGACGAGAATTCCTATAGCATTTTTCTAAAATAATGTCTTGTTTTGGCTCCCCTGGTTTGTTCTGAAGTTGAACCACTGGTTTACCGTGAGCATCTTTTCCAAAGATGACTTCCGGTGATTCCATTGTCTTTTTATTGAGATTTTGAAGCTCATCATAAGCATAAACCATTCTTTTTGGATCTTTTAAAATTCCATAACAAAGTTGCAGAAAATGGTGAGAAAAATCCTGGGCTTCATCTATTAATATAGCATCATAATAGCGCTGATAACTTTTAATGGAGTTGAGAGCTTCTTCACAAACTTTATCAAATTCTTGACCATATTTCGCAATCGTTTTTGCTGAATTTAAATCTCTATATTCAATGTTGTGTTTTTTGCAAAATTCATAATAAATCCCTTCTATGAATGGACTCCCCCAAGCATGAATAATTTTGATTTTATCCCAGTCAGGCTCTTCGCTTATATGTTCAATAGTAAAAGTATTAATAAGCTGTTTAAGTTGGCCTTTCAGTGACCGGGTATTAAAAGTGATAGCAATATTCCAATCGGGATGTTTGGCGTGTAGATATGCAGCTTTAAGGGCTAAAACTATGGTTTTACCTGAACCAGCAAGACCTCTAATTCTCTGTACACCTTCCACTGTTTCAATTACAGCAGCACTCTGATTTCTATCTAAGTTGGCTATAGATTCTTCTAGTTTATGTAGTTTTGCACCCCTAGAGTTTTCTTGCTGAACATAGCTACGCTGCTTTCTTTTCCTTATGGAAGTCATAGCTTGTATTACTGAGTTAAGCTTCTCAAAATATTCACTGGATTTCCAAATTTGTTCCTTCAAATACTTTTCTAGTTCTGATTTATTAGTTATGATAGGATAATCATCCAAAGAACTATTATTTGGTTTAATCCTCCAAGCTGGTGCAAATGTTACCACCCCAATTTCCACCATTAAGGATCTTTTGTTAGTAAGGAATTTATGTTGAAGTAGTTTAGATTGAATTTTATTTATGCTCTCATCTTGTGCTTCTTCTATGTTTAGGCTGGTGTCAGTTCCTTCGACAATGTTGAAAATAACAACACCCTGCTCTCTGGATACCAAAAGAGCATCAATCTGATAGCCGCCCTGAGATGTTCCGATTATTGGGTATCCTAGATATAAGTTGCCATCGATATCAGCTCTATTCTCAAAGAATTCAGCTAGCCTTCTAGATGACTCTGGTTTATTTATTACATCGCCTCGGATAACGTTAACCATGAGATGTTGCCTTACCTAATGTATGTACCTTTATTATGCCTCAATTCGGAGCGATCGTCCAACCTGTATTTTTAATGCGAAAGCCGGAACTCGCCCTTGGGATGCTGCACAAGTTTCGCTGGATATTCCCCTCAGCTTTTATCCTCTGTCAAGCTCCAGCAATGACAATTTTCTTGCTGCGCTGAATCAGGCAAATTTAGAGTTTGCTATTTTCTGCAAAAATTTGATCGCGCGCTCCCAATTATAAGTTAAGCTTATATTTAAGATTAAGGATTTTTTTTATTGTGATATTACAAATAATAATGTTGTAAAAAAATCTAAAAAAAATATTAGGAATAATTCTTATTTAGCCGACGATTTTGCAACTTTTGACAATTTATTACCTAATTGTGATGAAGTTATGGTACTATTAAAGTTATAAAATCTGCAGCTTTTTATAACTGTCAAGCAAACTGACCAAAAACTTAAGACGGATAAAAGTCTGAAATCCTTGTCAAAACAGCAATGCAAGCGGAAACAGCGGCAAAAAAGCCGCTTTTTTTGCGATCGCCTCAAGTAAAGCTGTGTGTCAAAAACTGGGAAGCCCCGGAGGGTGGGGTTGACAAAAGCAGTAGAATGTGGTGTAAAAGTCTGGGTAAGCAAATAAGACTGGCAGCAGAAAAGAGGGGACGGAAAGGCCCAAAACAGGTAAAACAAAAGTCGATCGAGCAAAGTAAGTTGGCCGAGGACTAAAAATATGGTGATGGGTAAGATACAATTGACCTGTTCTTAACCAAGAATTGGTCAACATCACAAGTATCCTGTAGAAGTCTGAAGTTGAGAATCTCAGGGTTGTCGAGGAGCGGGAGCAAACAGAAAACTATGCCTCAAAAAGTAATCGCCAAACAGATGTCTTTGGAATCAGCGTCAGAGCCGATCGCCGTGAGGGCGACGGTGGAAACAGTGCCAGCCGAAGCAGTGGCAGTAGAGTCCTACGCCGATCAGTTGATGGACGAACTGTTTGAAGGAGTCGATCGAGCATTCGACGCTAGCGGCGGACTGCCATCCGAACCCGTGCAGCCAGAATTCGTGGCGCTCAAGTCGATCTCGGTACCTCAAATAGTTTTGTCGCAGTTGGCACCCCCCCAGCCGCAGCGGGGCGAAAAAGACGTAGAAGCGATCGCCCGCCAAGTCGCCCTAGAAACAACCAAAAAACAGCAGTCCAAACAATCATTCGACAGAATGCTGCTGGGAGCAGCATTTGGGTCGCTGCTGCTAGTCATGGGGTTGTGGCTCGCAAGCAGGTCGGGACTCGTGCGCTTGCCCGCTGCCCCCGCACCAGAGACACCCGCAGCAAGTGGCAAAACAGCACCAGATACTCCGTTTGTGGAATATGTGCAGCGATCCCTAGATGCGATCGAACAAAAAAAAGCACCCCCAGCTAACCCCCAACTTGCAGGAGTTCCCGGAGCCCCCACCCCAGGGACGCTGCCGAGCATTCCAATTTCCGGCGCGCCGCCCGCGACCGCAGGTCTTTCGACAGCAGTCAACCGCATTGCTAATGCCCTCGAACAAGCTGCCTCGCAGCCGGGAGCACCAGCACCCCAAGTCGTAGTCATCCCTCCCCCCGCTCAGGTGACTGTGGCTCCGGCTGCCCCGGTAGCTGCGGCTCCGGCGGCTCCTCAAACCAGCGCAGTTTCCCCCTCACCTGCTGCTCCAGCCTCCGGTCGTGCGATCGCCGCTGCGGGAAATCGAGATCCCCTCGCCACTTCCCCTTCCCCCTCGGAGTCTCCCCAGCCAAAGATTTTGGCTCGCGAAACCGAACCGGCACCTGCGCCCCCAGCCCAGCAATCTGCCCCCGCGCCCGATCAATCGGCACCGGCCGTCAGCAGCGCCCCAACTTCCGCGCACACGCTGGTTGGGATTTTGGAGTTGGGCGATCGATCGGCTGCTTTGTTTGAAGTAGACGGCGTAGCCCGCAGAATTTATGTCGGCGAAAGCATCGGCGCTAGCGGTTGGACGCTGGCAGAAATCAAAAATCAAGAAGCAGTGATTCGCAAGGGAGGAGATGTGCGATCGGTTTTTGTCGGCCAAAAGTTCTAATCAATCATCAGTTATGAGTCATTAGTCATCAGTCATTAGTTATGAGTTAGGTCATCGGTAATTGGTAATGGGCAGCGATCGGGCTGTATATGACGAGCAGTGAAAACAGTTATAATATAGGAACCGCCAAGACGTTCTTAATTGCTGAAACCATTGCTCTTATTGCTTCTTGCTTCTATCCGTTAAATCGCTTCCCCAATTCGTTACCGAACTTTCTTCTGCTATAACTAACAACTCAGGATCGATAATCGATCGCCAGTGACTAAGAACCAATGACTAATAACTAATGACCAATGACTAATGACTCATAACTGATGACTGAGGAATTATAAAAAATGGGCTTATTTGATGATTTCAGCCGCTTTCTAGAAACCAGATTAGAAGAATTTTTGCGTAGCAATCCCCATCTCGAATTGCAGGCAATAGAAGAACAACTGAAGGAACAAGAAGAAGACACTCTGCGGCTGATTCTTGATATTCAAAAACAAGAGAAAAAACTGCAAGCCGAAATTCTCTCCGCCGCTCAAGAAATTCAGCGCTGGAATGATCGCATCAACAAAGCTAAAGCTGCTAAAAGGCTCGATTTAGCTCAAGCCGCCCAAGAGCGGCAAGCAGCTTTGCTGCGTCAGGGAAATCAGCGCTGGGGTCAAATGCAAGGCTGCAAAGAACGGATTGAAAAAGCAAAAGAACTGTACCGCCAAATTCAAATACGCCGAAAAGAAGTCCGAGCAAAAGCGGCAGAAGCTGCAACTCGAACTACCACTAAAACAGAGCCAAATTGGGATACAAAGGGTTGGAATCAGAGTTCAAATTATAATAGTTTTAATGCGGCAGATCCTTTAGAAGAAAAGTTTCAACGCTGGGAAGCAGACGAAGAACTCGATCAAATGAAGCGGAATATAGGCCGATAGTTACGAAAGCATCCCAATCCTTTAGGGACGGGTTCACCCGGAACTGGGATTCCTGGTGCAACTATTAGTCAAGCCTCCAGAGTCTCAGGTATTGCGATCGCTCGCTCAGACTTGATATAATTACCATCCTAAAATTCTAGGGCTAATTAATCAATCATCCCTACAATATTCTCACCTACTTAATGAGCGTTGCATATTTATGGTATAAACAAAAGCTCTAATCAAGTAAAAAAAAATTATGATTTGTCGCGGCTGTCAATCCACCAATCTGACAGGGTGACAACCCCGTCAGGTAAAAAAGACGAATTCTGAATCAAAAAACAGTTTTTTAATTTAAATCGCTGCGGTTATTCACAACGGTTGCTCTGCTTGAGAAGGTGGCTCTTCTGGCAACGGAATAAACTCTGTCTCTTGAGGAACCTGAGCAAACCGTCCCTCTCTCCAATCGAGTTTAGCTTGCTCAATGCGCGAGTGCCGACTCGAAACAAAATTCCACCACTTATGGCGCTCACCAACAGGTTCACCGCCAATCACAATACAACGAGCCTTGCCTGAAGCAGAAATGTTTACTTCAGTGCCGGAAGTGAGAACAGCTAATCGATGTTGTTCCAGAGGCACTCCATCGATCAAAAGCCCCTCTGTTACGCTGTAAACTGCCTGTTCGCTGTAATGACCCGGTAAGGTAAATTCTCTTCCAGCAGTTAGTTCCACGTCCAGATAAATCATGGGTGAAAATATTTGAACTGGCGAAGTACGACCATAGGCCTCACCCGCAATTAGGGTGAACGAAACTCCTGCATCCTCCCAAACAGGCAACTCAGAAGCCGGATGATGCCGAAACCAGGGGTCGGTTTCTTCGTATTCATCGGGAAGTGCTATCCAGGTTTGAATGCCATGCAGGATGGCTTCTTTGCTGCGATCGTCGTCAGGCGTGCGTTCAGAGTGGACAATGCCTCGCCCTGCTGTCATCCAATTCACCGCACCGGGACGGATTTCTTGAACGCTGCCGACACTATCACGATGCAGCAAAACACCTTCAAACAGGTAGGTGACGGTTGCTAAGTTGATGTGCGGATGCGGCCTGACATCCACGCCCCGGCCGGGTGGAAACACCGCAGGGCCGAGATGGTCAAAGAAGATGAACGGGCCTACCAGTGCTAAAACGTCTGAGGGAAGCAAGCGACGGGCTTGGAATCCACCCAAATCTTGAATGTGTGGCTCAATGAGATGCTGGATGGTATCCGTCATAATGTTTATGAAGTTGGGAAGGCTAATCGTCTATGTCAAAAGTGCATTATACAAAAAAGCTATCCTTGTAGAGGCCGATCGCAATATCAGTAACTAATCTAAACTTTCCCCATCGAAAGCTGTTGTAGAGTGTCGAGTTCTCAACGAGCTTTCTACTTACGAGATGATGGAGAGTTCATCACTGACTTGAATCCGACCTTTGACCAGGGAGCGAATCAGACGATCGAGTGAGCCACGTTCTTCTTCACTGATAGACTCATCAAGGATGGCGGCCATCATGCCGTAGCGGTCAGCTTTGGTAACGCGGTGAGTATCGGTGACAGTGGCAATTAATTCGTTGATAGCGCCGGGGAGAAGATTAACTGGAGACATGGGATTGTTTTGAACTCGACACCTTAATCATCTCGTGGTTTCTCCTAAGAGCAAGTGATGGTGCTGGTTTTTTTCCGTGATAATACTGAAAATATTGAGTGAACCAAGTCCGTGTTACCAGTGATCGAAGTCACTACATTGAAACCAATGCAGCGGTGGAACAACTACAACCCACCTTCCGCCCTTTGACTATCACACCGTAATAATTTTCACTCTAACAATTCTAGATTTTAAAGCGACAAAAAATTAAACACTACCAAAATATACTAAGGTGTCCTACCGGACGGGTGGCGGAATTTTTGCAGGGGCCGAATTATATATTTGACACTTCGCCGGAAATCTTGCGGCCCCTGACAAAAACCCCGCTGGAAATTAGATTTTAGATTTTAGATTGAACAAGCTCAAGCACAAGTTCCTTGAACAACAACTTAACAGCTTTAGCCGCCACACGCGATCGCACTAACCGCACCGGCCGACCGCTGAGTTTTTCCTCATCCATAATTGCACCGAGCCGATCGCCAATATCGTTGGCAAGACGACTGCGGGCTGGTTCAATTCTGGTAAAGACCCACTGCCACAGCGCAGTCCGACAAATATCAGAACCACCAGTAACTTTAGATTTTTGCAAATCACCGCTAGATTCTTGAGACGGAGCATAGCCCAAAGCCTTGATAAATCGGCGGAGAGACAAGTGACGCTTAGTAGGTTTACCAGACTTGCGACCTTTACGAATCTTCACATCTGGTTTACCGTCCAACAAATAATTTTCAAACGGGTATATTTGCGACAATAAAAGAGCCTCAACTCTGCGACCAAATCCAAACCGGGCAAAAACCTTGCGGTACGGTAAAAACTGAGGCTCAGAAACAAGTTTGGACAGTTGAAACTCAAGCACCATCTCTTCCTGCTGAATATCACAGATGCGGGCAGCATGGCGGCGCAGTTCATCAGTCAAACCAAATCCAATCGACTTTTCCAACATCAAATCATACTTAACCGAATCTCGCTGTTCGCATAACCATCCCCACAACAGCGGCACTTTTTCTCCAGTCCGCACCGATCGCACAAGCGCAACTTCTGGAAACTGCCACGCTAAATCTTGGCGAGCACGGTTAATGATGGGTGACTGTACACGATTCAAATGAGCAAGTCGAAGTACAAGGCGACGAATTTCGACAATCGTTTGAGATCGCACTTGGACAAATCGCCGGGGAACTTCAAGAAAATCCCAACCGTAAATCGCCAGGGCAAGAGCATCCGCATCGTCATCTTTATCAGGTAATCCCAAATGATGCTCACGAAAACTCCTCAATTCCTTGTGACCAACTAAACGCACTTCTACACCAGCCCGTGCAAGTTGAGTTCCCCAAAGCCGAGAATAATTTACCCCCGTCGGCTCCATCACTGCGATCGTATTATCGGTATCGCCACCAATTAATGCAAGCAATCCAGTAATTCCAAAGGCTAGACCTCTTGCGAAAGTCTCAGACGAGCGCTAGTTTGTCTTCAAAAAAAGTTCATAATTATAAATACCAGCGATCA
>NZ_JAUBPI010000050.1:0-44538 GCF_036700645.1 Microcoleus sp. S36b_A4
AATCTTACACATGCTCAGCGCTGTCAGGAGCCAAAGTCTTTTGATGTAAGGGTTTTAGGCTTTTTCAGCAAGCCCTAAGTAGTTTTTTCTCCCTCATAGTTTTATAGATTAGCGGTGTTTAATTTGGGGTTCTTCTATCTTCAGAGATAATTATTTTTGTCGAGTTTGGTGTTCCTTCAGAGCTAGGTATTTACGAATTATTAATAGATATCTGACCAAAGTTATGTCAATAGTGTGAGGCAATTTGGCTTCGAGTTAGTTAAGTAAATTAAAATATTTAGGGAGTAAAGAGGGGGTAAAATTTAAGGCGATGCACTACACCTTAATAGGCAAAATTGGTAAACGTGAAGAATGAGACAATGAAAATGAGATCCCCCTCCAACAATGTAGCGATCGAGCTTTGGACTATTATCATTAATCTAAATTGGGTGGCAGATCTTTGATTTTTGTGCGATTTCTTAAAGTAGACTGACAGCGTTCCCAATAAATTTTAGCGACGGCATCGCCCTGATTCTGACGCCAACACTCGGCAAACAGCCGGACCGCCTCAGCTAACTTCCCTTGCAAGTAATTTGCCCTAGCTTCTGCAAACAATTCCAGCGTAGCTAACTTGCCCGCTTTGATTTCTGGCGGATCGGCATCAAACACCTCATAAACCGTCACCGCTTCAGATTTTCCCTTGACTTTTACCGTATCGAGAGTGCGGATTGCGTACTGGGATGGATTTTCTAAACGCGAGTAAGTTGACTGGGTGATTAACAGCGACACCCCATAATTTTTTGTCAAACTTTCCACGCGAGAAGCTAAATTCACCGCATCGGAAATTACTGTGCCCTCCATGCGATTTTGTCCTCCCACCGTTCCCAACATCAAAGTTCCAGTATTAATGCCAATCCCAATCTGAATCGGGCCATAGCCAGAATTAGCGCGCTGTTGATTGTATTCAACGAGGCGATGTAGCATGGCAATCCCGGCTTTCACCGCATGATCCGCCTCGCCGCTAAACAGCGCCATTATCGCATCGCCAATATATTTATCAATAAACCCATTATTTTCATTAATGACGGGTTCCATGCGAGAAAGATAGGAATTGATAAATCTGAAATTATCCTCCGGTGTCATACTTTCCGAAAGCGTGGTGAAGTCGCGAATGTCGGAAAACAACACCGACATTTCCAACTGCACTTGGTCGCCCAATTCGACATCAATAATACTTGCTTTCTCTAAAAACTGGAGGAACTGATTGGGGACGAAGCGCTCGTAAGCTTTGTTGAGCTTGAACAGTTCATTTGTAAACTTGATTCGCTCAGCTTCGGCTTTTTTACGCTCCGTGATATCTTGAAAGGCTACAATTGCATAAGAAATATTGTTCTTTTCATCATAGATTGGCGTAGCCCAAACCTCGATCGGAATAATCTTGTTGCCTTGGTGAATTTCCATATCGTCAGCGGTCGCACTTTCGCCACTCAACGCCCGCGTAGAGGGCAATTGTGCAGACGGATATTCCTGCTGTGTTCCAGCTTCATAGAGTTGATAAACCTCTGATAATTGCTCGCTGGTGACTTCGGTAATCACTTCTTTACCTAATAATTGGATAGCAGCGCGATTACTATAGTAAGGTTTTCCAGAAGCATCCAGCACTGACACCCCGACTGGAATTGCTTCTAAAAATTGAGTCAGCCTGTTCTCACTTTCGCGGACTTCTGTATAGAGTTTAGAATTTTGAATCGAGATAGCTGCTTGTCCCGATAACACTTTTAATACTTCCACTCTTTCTGGCGTAAAAGCTCCGGCTGTCAGGTTGTTTTCTAGATAAACAATACTAATAATTTGAGATTGAGTAATCAGCGGTACACATAAAATTGATTTGGGCTGATTTTTTTGGATGTAGGGGTCGTTGGTAAATTGCCCCTCTCGAACAGCGTCATCCAGTACCACACTTTCTTGAGTGCGGGACACATAATTGACAATTGCGGAGGAAAGTTCTTGACAAGTTTCAACGGGGATTGACTGCAACACGATGATTTGTTCGGAATTTATTGTCCCTTGAGCTTCAATTAACAGTTCTCCCTGGCTTGATAAAATTAGATATCCTCTTTGCGCCCCTGCACTTTCAATCAAAATTTTCATCAAGCTAGACAGCAACTTATCTAGCACAATTTCTCCAGAAATTGCCTGAGAAGCCTTCATTACTGTGGTGATATCTAAGTTGTTACCGGAACCAGTGGTCGTCACTATTGCGGTTTTTTTAGTGTTTTTATTTGCCGATTGAATAGGTTTCAATAAGTGGGGATATCGCGTTTCTAAATCCGTTACCTTAGCAGTGGCTCCCCATTGGATATAACAATAATACGCCTCAATCATGTAGAGTTGGGCAAATTTTTCTTTACCCCATTCTAGGTAAAATTTGGCTGCTAGCTCATTAGCTAGGGCTTCTTCGTTGAGGAATTGATTTTCTTTAGCTCCAGCAATGGCGCGATCGTATATTTCGATCGCCTCAGCTTTATTACCCAAAACGCGATGTTTTTCTGCCTCAACCAAATACCATTTATGCAGATGATTCATGGGAGCATTTTGCGCCCACTGTTGTAGAGTTGTTTGATGGGCTTCCGCCTGAGTAATAATTTCAGCTTGCTCGGTTTCTGGCTGTGTGGGGAAGAGTGCCAAGTGCGTCAGAGCTGCATAAAAATGGAAAGCGGGAACAAGAACAAATCCCGATACTGCCATCAAATACGGCTTGGCTTGGGCAATATGGTCTAGAGCAGCAGTGTAATTGCTAAATAAGTAAGCAAGCAGCAATTTGTATATGTAGACCATAGCAATCGCCGTGAATTCTTTGTCCTGATGGTGCTTAGGAATCATCACTCTTTCATCGTAGGCAGTTCCTATTAAACAATCCGGTTGACTTACTGTTTCCCTCAAATTCCACACCCTCTGCTGGGCCATATTCAAATAAGTCTGGGCAGAATATTGCTTTACCTGCGCCATGAAAGCACTGTAACCTGCTATTTCGACTCCCCAAGTGTCTAGTTCTAGCCCACATAAAAAGGTAGCAGAAAAGTAAATATTTATACTGTAGCCAGCGTGTAGAAAATCGCCCGTTTCCATGCCCGTCGTGTAGCCATCTTTCAGCGTCGGTACCGTTGCCAAGACAGCTTCTTGGCGATGCTGAATAAAGCAACTAAACACAAACAGAATCATGGACTTTAATTCGGGCACATTGAACCGATCGAGCAATGAAAGTGCCAATTTACCAAAGGCATAACCCGTTTCCACCTTTCCTAAAAAGGCACACAGAACCATCCCGTGCATCGCATACCCCACCGTCGATGCGGGTGCATTCCCAAAGGAGACCGATAAACTCACCATCGTGGAGGTAACTAGGGGCAGCAAACCGGGCATTGCTTGAAAAATGGGTGCACATAACATTCTTAAGAGTTGCATAGCTGCCCGAGTCTGTGGATTTGTCATCAAAGGCAAGTCAACCAGTTGCTCGATCTGTCTGCCCTGAAGTTGGCTCTTCAGGGTTTGTAGCGCTTTACCAATCGTGGCTTTGTCAGGTTCGCTGGGGAGATCGATTCCCAATAGTCGCAGGGCCTCTCTACCGATTGCGATCGCCTCCAACATCTTGCTCTGGGCTGTCTGCGTGGCGATTGAGATTTCGTAAATTTTGATTTTGTCTAAAATTGTCTGAGCATTCTCCAATACCTGTGCTGCCATCTGTTCCATGCCCTCAAGGTCAGCATTCAAATAGGCGGCTTCGGCAGCAGCAATATAGAGATTCAGGGTCAACTCATACTGACTTTGCCAGCAGTTTGCTGTCAAGAGATCGATTCCTGTTTGCAGATAGATATTTGCCGCAGCGTAGGCGGTAGAATTTCTTGCCTTACATCCGGCTTCTAAGTTAAGTTGTGCTAAAGCTTCCCGCTCGCTTGGCTGGCTGATTAATTCTTTCCCTAAATTCAAATGCCCGACAATATCAAATAGTTTTTCCTCTCTTTCTATGTCCGAATATTTGTGTAAAAATAACTGTCCAATTTTGAGATGAGTGGCTTGTTTTTGGTTGTCGGGAATGAGGGAATAAGCTGCTTGCTGGACGCGATCGTGCAGGAACTTATAAATTGGGTTAGTAACAGACTGATTCAGGGATTGAACGTCTGTTTGAATTAAGCTATAGCCTTTTGCCATCTGTAAAATGAGTCCTTCTTGCAAGGCTTTCCACAATGCTGATGCCGTTTGTTCTGATAATTCTTCACTGACTATTGCCAACGTCTCTAAATCAAATTCCGCCCCAATGCACGCGGCAAGTTTGAGGACATCCTGAGTTTCTTTCGGCAGTTTCTGCAATTGCGCCGCCATAAACTCCACCACATCCGAGGCGTGGGTAAGTCTAGCTTGAGCAAGATCGCACTGCCAATGCCGTACATTCCAGTCAAAAATAATTTGACCATCTTCATACAACGCCTTCAGGAATTGAGTTGAGAAAAAGGGATTACCTTTGGTTTTTTGATAAACCAATTCTGTCAAGGGCCCGGCCCAGGATAAATTACAAATCAGCGTATCTGCTACCAACTGATTCAGATCTCTTTGGCTCAACGGTTGCAGGGTAATAGAATTCACCACTGCCCCAGACTTAACAATCTCATCCACCGTCAGCATAAACGGATGAGTAGGTGACACCTCATTATCCCGATAAGCACCTAAGACTAACAGATGCCCCTTATCCTCCATCAACAGTTGTAGCAACTTCAACGATGTCGAATCTGCCCACTGCAAATCGTCCAAAAACATCACTAAGGGATGTTCGGCAGTAGTAAATACTTGCACAAATTTCTGCATCAGCAGATGGAAGCGATTTTGTGCCGCAGTCCCTGACAGTTCTAGTGCAGTCGGTTGAGGGCCAATAATGCGTTCTAACTCAGGAATCACCTCAATCAGCACTTGCCCGCTATCACCCAATGCTGTCAGAATTTTGGTTTTCCATGTTTGTAATTGGGCATCGGATTCTGATAATAATTGCCCCATCAATTCCCGAAATGCTTGCACAAAGGCACTAAAAGGAATATTGCGCTGGAATTGATCATATTTGCCTTTAATAAAATAGCCCCGTTGTCTAGCAATTGGCTTATGAACTTCGTTCACTACGGCGGTTTTCCCAATTCCAGAAAAGCCAGCTACCAGCATCATTTCGGCGCTACCTGTACTGACTCGTTCAAAGGCTGCTAATAGATTATAAACTTCAGTTTCTCGGCCATATAGTTTTTCGGGAATCAGGAAACGGTCGGTAATATCCCGCGTTCCCAAGGCAAAGTTCTCAATATTACCCGTTGCTTGTAATTGAACCAGACAAGTCTCTAAATCGTGCTTTAGCCCTAATGCCGTTTGATAGCGGTTTTCTGCATTCTTTGCCATCGGTTTGCTGACAATTTGGGAGAGAATTAGGGGAATTTTGGACTCAATTTCGTGTGGGAGAACTAACTGTCTGGCAATGTGACAGTGAATCAACTCTAAAGCATCTTCTGTCTCAAAAGGTAGTTTTCCTGTCAGCAATTCGTAAAATGTAACGCCGAGCGAGTAAAAGTCAGTCCGGTAATCGAGAGTGCGATTCATTCTCCCCGTTTGTTCGGGTGAAATATACGCTAATGTGCCTTCTAAAATATTCGGGTTTTTCAGGGTTGGCGTTTCTCGCGTTAGCTGCGTGGAAATACCAAAATCAATAATTTTTAACTGTTCTGTCTCCGGGTTGTAGACAATATTGGAAGGGTTGATATCTTTGTGAATGACGTTAGCCGCGTGAATCTGGCCTAAACTTTCAGCGGTTTTGATCGCAATTTGCAGAAACTCTTCTAGAGTAAACTTCCGCTGCTGCATCCAAATTGTCAAGGATTCGCCGCCAAAGTCCTCCACAAACATCACGAGGCTGTTTTGGTATTTTTGCAAGTCATAGACTCGCACGACTCCCGCCTCTTTCAACTCTTGGGTGATGCGGTATTCGGTGCGGTAGCGCACCAATTCTTGAGGTGTGGGGTAGCTTTCTTTGAGAAGTTTGAGGATAATCGGCTGGCGATCCGCTTCCCGAATCGCCCGGTAAACTAGAGAGTTGGCGCTTTCATAGAGAAGTGTCACAACGGTAACGCTTGGAATCGAGAGCATATTGATTTTTTTGCTAAAAATTAACGCGAAGTCAAAACGCACCAGCTTGGTGTATACAATAGCGCGTTAGAAAGGAAAAAATTTTGTTTTTGTAACAAATGTTTAGTTTTTCCGGTAGCAGCTTGCAAATACTTTGTGCTAGCCCCGATCGCGATCGCCTAATTTGTATGGCGCACCAAGAGTCGATCGCACTTTTGCTGTGATTTTCAGGTATAGCAATTGCTTAATGTAAATTGTGTAGCCTGTCTTTGATTTTTGTGCGAGTCAACAATGCAGACTCACAGCGTTCCCAGTACATTTTAGCAACGCGATCGCCCGGATTCTGACGCCAACACTCTTCAAAAAGCCGCGCCGCTTCAAATAACTTCCCTCCCGAATAAAGTGCCCTAGCTTCTGCAAACAATTCCAGCGTAGCTAACTTGGCCTGTTTAATTTCTGGTGGATCTGCATCAAACACTTCATAAATCGTCACAGCTTCGGATTTTCCCTTAACTTTTACCGTATCGAGAGTGCGGATTGCGTACTGGGATGGATTTTTCAGGCGCGTATAAGTTGGCTGGGTAATTAATAGCGCCACCCCATAATTTTTCGTCAAACTTTCTACGCGAGAAGCTAAATTCACCGCATCGCTGATGACTGTCCCGTCCATGCGATTTGGTCCTCCCACAGTTCCCAGCATCAAAGAACCCGTATTAATCCCAATCCCAATCTGAATCGGCGCACAGCCAGCGTTAGCGCAGTATTCATTGTATTCAACGAGACGGTGCAGCATAGCAATTCCCGCTTTCACCGCATTATCCGCCTCACCGCTAAACAGCGCCATAATCGCATCGCCAATATATTTATCGATAAACCCGTGATTTTCATTAATGACTGGTTCCATGCGAGAAAGATAAGAATTGATAAATTTGAAATTATCCTCCGGTGTCATAGTTTCCGAAAGCGTGGTGAAGTCGCGAATGTCGGAAAATAACACCGACATTTCTAACTGCACTTGGTCGCCCAGTTCCACATCAATGATGCTTGATTTCTCTAAAAACTGGAGGAATTGATGGGGAATAAATCGCTCATAAGCTTTGTTTAGTTGAGCCAGCCTGCTTTCATTTTTGCGAACTTCTGTATAAAGCTTAGAATTTTGAATCGAGATAGCTGCTTGTCCAGATAACACTTTTAATAGTTCCACTCTTTCTGGGGTAAAAGCTCCGGCTGTCAGATTATTTTCTAGGTAAACAATACTAATGATTTGAGATTGGTTAATCAACGGTACACATAAAATTGATTTTGGCTGATGCTTTCGGATGTGGGCGTCGTTGGTAAATTGTCCCGATCTCGCAGCATCATCTAGTACCACGCTTTCTTGAGTGCGACTCACATAATTGACAATTGCGGAGGAAAGTTCTTGACAGGTTGCAACGGGGATTGACTGCAACACGGTAACGAGTTCGTCATTGATGGTTCCTTCAGCTTCAATGAACAGTTGTCCCTGGCTTAACAAAATCAGATAGCCTCGTTGCGCCCCTGCATTTTCCATCAAAATTTTCATCAAGCTAGACAGTAGCTTATCTAGCAGAATTTCTCCAGAAATTGCCTGAGAAGCCTTCATGACTGCGGTGATATCTAGGTGATTCCCCGAACCAGTCGTTGTCATTGCTACGGTAGTTTGAGTGTTTTTTCTTCCCGGTTGAGTTACCGCGAATAATTGGGGATATCGCGTTTCTAAATCCGTTACCTTAGCAGTGGCTCCCCATTCAACATAACAATAATACGCCTCAAATATGTAGGCTTGAGCAACTTTTATTTTACCCCATTCCCAGTAGAATTTGGCTGCTAGTTCGTTGGCCAGGGCTTCGTCATTAACATATTTGTTTTCTTTGGCTCCAGAAATGGCGCGATCGTACATTTCAATCGCCTCGGCTTTATTGCCTAAAACTCCTTGTCGTTCTGCTTCCACTAAATACCATTTATGCAGATAATTCATCGGAGCATTTTGCGCCCACTGTTGCAGCGTGCTTTGATGGGTTTCTACTAAGGCAATATTTTCAGTTTGCTCAATTGCTGGCTGTGCGGGAAAAAGTGCCAGATGCGTTAGGGCTGCATAAAAATGAAAAATTGGAACAAAAGCCGATCCAGATACTCCCATCAAATACTGTTTGACTTGGGTAATGTGGTCTAGGGCAGCCGTATAATTGCCATAGCAGTAAGCAAGCAGCAGTTTGAAGATGCAGGCACAGGCGATCGCCGTAAATTCATTATCCTGATAGTGCTTAGGAATCATCACCGTTTCATCGTAGGCAGAGCCTATTAACAAATCCGGCCGAGTATGGGTTTCCCTCAAGTTTTGCACCGTCTGCTGAATCATATCCAAATAAACTCGCGCAGAATATTGTTTCAACTGCGCCATTACCGCCCTATAACTTGCTATTTCTGGTTCCCAAGTGTCTAGTTCTACACCAGCGAATAAATGAGTATAAAAGCAAATATATATGTTGTAGCCAGCGTCTACAAAGTCGCCGGTTTCCATACCAAACCTATAGCCCTCTTTCAGCGTCGGTATCGTTGCCAAAAGAGATTCTTGGCGATGCTGAATCCAGCCACCAAACAAAAGTAGAACTGTGGACTTGAATTCGGGTACATTCAACCTATCCAGCAATGAAAGTGCCAATTGCCCAAAGCCATAGCCCGTTTCCACCTCTTGGAAAAAGGCACAGAAAACCATCCCGTGCATCGCATAACCCACCGTCGATGCGGGTGCATTCCCAAAGGAGAGCGATAAACTCACCATCGTTGAGCTCAGCAGGGGCAGCAAACCGGGCATTCCCTGGAAAATGGGTGGAAACAACATACCAGACAGTTGCATAGCTGCCTGAGTCTGTGGATTTGTCATCACAGTTAGGTCAACCAATTCCTCAATCTTTCTGTCGCCGAGGAGGGCCGCAAGGGCTTGTAGCGCTTTGCCAATCTTGGCTTCATCAGGTTCAGCAGGCAGTTCAATCCCCAATTGTAAGAGTGCTTCTCTTGCTACTGCGATCGTTTCTAACACCTTGCTCTGGGCTGTCTGAGCGGCAATTTTAATTTCGTAAATTTTAACTCGATCTAAAATTGTTTGGGCTTCTTGCAAAACCAGTGCTGCCATCTGTTCCATACCATCAAAGTCACCATTCAAATAGGCAATTTCAGCAGCAGCAACATATAGATTTAGTGTCAATTCATATTGAGTTTGCCAGCAGTTGACTGTCAGTAGCTCAATTCCCGTTTGTAGATAGATATTTGCCGCAGCGTAGGCGGTAGAATTTCTAGCCTTACGTCCAGCTTCTAAGTTGAGTTGGGCTAAGGCTGAGCGTTCACTTAATTGATGAATTAACTCAATTCCTTGATTTAAATGCCCCACAATATCAAATAGTTTTTCTTCTATTTCTATCTCGGAAGAACTTTGTAGCAGTAACTGTCCTATTTTGAGATTAGTGGCTTGTTTTTGGTCGTCGGGAATCAATGAATAAGCCGCTTGCTGGACGCGATCGTGCAGGAACTTATAAGTGGGATTAGCAACAGACTGATTTGGGGATTGAGCATCTGCTTGAATGAAGTTATAGCCTTCTGAAATCACTAAAATGAGTCCTTCTTGCAAGGCTTTCCACAGCGCTGATTCCGTTTCTTCTGGTAATTCTTCGCTGACTATTGCCAATGTCTCTAAATCAAACTGCGCCCCAATGCACGCGGCAAGTTTGAGAACATCCTGAGTTTGTGCAGGCAACTTCTGCAATTGCGCCGCCATAAACTCCACCACATCAGAGGCGTCGGCAAATTTAACTTGATTAATATCGCACTGCCACCCCCCTTGTACGCCCCTCAATCCCCCCTTGGTAAGGGGGGATTGAGGGGGGTTAAAAATAATTTGACCATCTTCATACAAGGCTTTTAGGAATTGAGTTGAGAAAAATGGATTTCCTTGGGTTTTTTGATAAACCAATTCTGTCAAGGGCCCGGCTAAAGATAAATCGCAAATCAGCGTATCTGCTACCAACTGATTGAGATCTGCTAAACTCAACGGTTGCAGGGTAATCGTATTCACAGTGGCTCCCGACTTCACAATCTCATCTACAGTCAACATAAACGGATGAGCCGATGATACCTCATTATCTCGATAAGCACCCAATACCAACAGATGCCCGGTATCCTCCATCAACAGTTGTAGCAATTTCAGCGATGCCGAATCCGCCCACTGCAAATCGTCCAAAAATATCACTAAGGGATGTTCTGCTTGGGTAAATACTTGCACAAATTTCTGCATCAGCAGATTGAAGCGATTTTGGGCCGCACTCCCGGACAATTCTAGTGCAGCCGGTTGAGCGCCAATGATGTGTTCTAATTCAGGAATTACGTCAATCAAGACTTGCCCACTCTCGCCTACTGCGGTGAGAATCATGGTTTTCCATCTGTGTAACTGAGCGTCACTTTCTGATAATAATTGTCCCATTAATTCCCGAAATGCTTGCACAAATGCACTAAAGGGAATATTGCGTTGAAATTGGTCGTATTTGCCTTTGATAAAATAGCCACGCTGTCTGGCGATCGGCTTGTGGACTTCGTTCACTACTGCGGTTTTACCAATCCCAGAAAAGCCAGCCACCAGCATCATTTCGGCACTAGAATTACGAACTCTTTCAAAGGCAGCTAATAGATTAACAACTTCTGTTTCTCTGCCGTATAACTTTTCGGGTATCAGGAAATGGTCTGTAAGATCCAGCGTTCCCAAGTCAAATTCTTCTATGCTATCGGTTTCTTGTAGTTGAACGAGACACATTTCTAAATCCTGCTTGAGTCCCAATGCAGTTTGATAGCGATTTTCCGCATTTTTTGCCATCAATTTACTGACAATTTGAGAGACAATTAGGGGAATTTCCGGCTTGATTTCGTGCGGTGGAACTGGTTGTCTGGCAATGTGGCAGTGAACTAGCTCTAAAGCGTCTTCTGTCTCAAAAGGGAGTTTTCCTGTCAGCAATTCGTAGAAGGTGACACCGAGGGAGTAAAAGTCAGTGCGGTAATCGATTGAGCGATTCATCCTACCAGTTTGTTCCGGCGAGATGTAAGCGAGGGTTCCTTCTAAAATGTTGGGATTTTTCAGGGTTGGCATTTCTCGCGTTAGCTGAGTGGAAATACCAAAGTCGATTATTTTGAGCTGTTCCGTTTCCGGGTTATAAACAATATTTGAGGGGTTAATATCTTTGTGGATGATATTGGCGCTGTGAATTTGTCCTAAAATTTCAGTGGCTGCGATCGCAATTTGCAGAAACTCCTTGAGGTTAAACTTTCGCTGCTGCATCCATATTTTCAACGATTCCCCGCCAAAGTCCTCCACAAAAATCACGAGGCTGTTTTGGTATTTTTGCAAGTCATAAACTTGCACGACTCCCGCCTCTTTCAGCTCTCGGGTGATGCGGTATTCGGTACGGTAGCGTAGCAATTCTTGAGGTGTCGGGTAGCTCTCTTTGAGCAGTTTGAGGATGAGCGGTTGGCGATCCGCTTCCCGAAGGGCCCGGTAAACCAGAGAGTTAGCACTTTCGTAAAGCAGCTTCTGGACGGCAATGCCTGGAATGGACAGCATATTTATTTTTTTGGTAAAAATTAACGCGAAGTCAAAACACACCGGGTTCGTTGTGTCGAGAATAGCGCTTTAGAAAGGAACAAATTATGTTTTTATAACACACTCTTAGTTTTTCGGCAGCGAAGTGGCTTTCAGGTGGTCTGGCATAGTAAGGTTAAGGAGTTATCATGCGACGTACCTAAGCCTTGTTAATTCTCAACTCCATGAATTGTCACCGTTTCTGTTATTCAAACATCGTTAAAAATTGTCCCACCCCCAGCGCTAAGCAAAACTTTAAATGAATATATTGTCACAGGAAGTTTGTTTAAAACCCGAGACATCAAACGATTTCAGAAGAAACAAAAAAAATGAGCGATCGGCTTTTATTAGAAAAAATATCTTGAGTCGCGATTGTCAAAGTCACGAGGGTGTCCCCCCGCTGGTTCCAATACTATGTGTTTTTCAACAATTAGTATCAGTCTCCCGGAAAGTTCAAGTAAAGTCAAAAAACCCAGGCAAGCTAACGATCCAAGGTGATGAAATGTGGTCGTTTGTAGGCAATAAGGGTAACAAGAAGTGGAAATAGCTGGCGATTGATGCCTTAACCAAAGAAATTCTAGGGGTTTATAGCAATCCTACATGAGTCGTAAGTTTTTCACCCCACCCCAACCCTCCCCTTACTAAGGGGAGGGAGTAAGAAATTCACAAATGATGCGAGGATGACTATATATAGGAAGTCTAGTTGAAATGGGTGCTAAAGGTTTTTGGGATTCCCTCCCAGGAGTTTACAGACAATGTGCCGTCTATTATACAGATTTTTTGGTCGCATCTAAAAAAGTTTTGCCTCGCCAGCGACACAAATCTGTCGGGAAAGATAGGGGCAAAACTTTTGATATCGAAAGATGCAAGAACTCCCTGATGTACAAGATATCTCGCTATTGTTCTAAGAAAGAGTCTTTCCTAATCTAAAAAGCTCTCCAATCGTGTGGGAGCTTTGTGGTATTTTATTCATCATTACAACGCTTCTTTATCCCTAAAAGGATTAAGAATTTTTCGTTGCTATGCAGAACTACCAGGCTTTGTTCTGATGATTTTGGAGAGTCAATCGATTTTAGATTTTAGATTTTAGATTTTAGAATTGAAGCATTGATCCCACGGATAAATTCGGGGGGCAAGTTTCATCGGATACAGGTTTTTTATTTCTGGACGGATGAATCAGGGGGCTTGTATCCTGGATGCTTTCGGTGATTTATCTACTTCCGCTTACCCTTCCCGGCTACAAACTCCCGCAGCCGGAGTAAACTAGCCGTTTGCCCCAAATTCAGTGGCAGCAGCGACACTCCCTCCAACCGAGACTGCACCCAACCATCGCCCCAATACCACTCGTGAAATCCGTCAATTCCCTGACTCAATAACAGCCGCAGACAATTGTGCTCAACAATATCAACGTGATGCTGAACTGCCACGGGGCCCAGCCAACTTGTAAAGGTCAAACCTTGAGCAAATTCTTCCGGCAAACCGCTAGACAACTGCTGCGGCCACAGCCACTGCTGCAATTGAGTTGGACGCAACAAGCTGTCTCTAATCGCTGTTTCGGAAGCTTCAAGCTCAATCCGCAGGTTGCTTTGTTGAAAATTACCTAGCATAGCAATTTGAAATTTTATATAGGAGCTTAACGTAACTTAAATGTAACGTAATTGCACCGAGTTCGATCGACAATCGCGATCGCACCCTCTGAAAATTCCCCTACATTTAGTAAAAAAAATTTACCTATTTGGAGAGCGGTTGGGGAGTAAAACTAGAAACAACTGCCACAATCCGCGCTGCCACAATCGAGTCCCGAACAATCCGCGCCGCTACAATCGAGCCGCGAACAATCCGCGCCACTACAATCGAGCCCCGAACAATCCGCGCTGCCACAATCGAGTCCCGAACAATCCGCGCCACTACAATCGAGCCCCGAAATACATTCCGAGATTCCACAATCTAGGCCTTCAATACAGTAATTTTCACCCTGAGAGCTTCTGCGAGGAGTTTTCCCCTGAGATTTTGGTCGATCGGATTTTGGTTCATCGTTACCCTCGAAATTGGAGTCTTCACAGCCAGATTCAGTGCTAAACCGGGCTTTCAAGATGTGATTCGCGCGTTTGCAAGCCGCAAACCGGCGGCGCGATGCTTTGATCGCCCCAAATAAACCCAATTTGGCGATCGCGCCCTTGATATACTGCGAGCAAGACTCCCCCCCGTACAGCACTCGGTGAGCGCAAGAAAACCCTTTTATCGGCGAGATGTGTTTCTGGTATCCGCTAATAGAAGCTACAGCTAATTGTCGGAGGGCTGCATCAAAGATAGGCGTTTGCATTGGTTTCTCATACGTTAGGTATTTCCTTCCTGCTAAAAACTACAACCAACAGCTCAACAATTCGCCGCGCCCCATCCCTCGCGCGATGGCTATTTTCGTATCGAACTGTTAAGCTCTGTTTCATTTCATTGAAATCTCCCCTGCTTCACGCCACCGCATCCCAAGTCCGTGATACCATCACACCTGAGTAATGCCTATAGAAAAAAACTGGAGAGAAAAGCTTTGACACTAAGGGTTGCAGTAGTAGGTTCAGGCCCTGCGGGTTCTTCCGCCGCCGAAACATTGGTAAAAGCAGGCATCGAAACATACCTATTCGAGCGTAAATTAGACAACGCCAAACCCTGCGGTGGGGCGATTCCCCTGTGCATGGTCAGCGAATTTGACTTGCCGCAAAGTATTATTGACCGCCAAGTCAGAAAAATGAAAATGATCTCCCCCTCCAACGTCGAGGTGGACATCAATATTGAAAACGCACACGAATACATCGGTATGTGCCGCCGCGAAGTGCTCGACGGCTTCATGCGCGATCGCGCCGCTTCCTTGGGTGCAAAACTAATTAACGGCACCGTTCACAAATTAGAAATTCCCGGCAACAATACAGACCCCTATACTCTCCACTATGCCGACCACTCCGACGGCAGCGCCATGGGAATTCAGAAAACTCTGAAGGTGGATTTGGTAATCGGGGCTGACGGCGCTAACTCCCGCGTAGCAAAGGCGATCGACGCTGGTGATTACAATTATGCGATCGCCTTCCAAGAACGAATCCGCCTGCCGGAAGATAAAATGGCTTACTACCACGACTTAGCCGAAATGTACGTCGGCGATGACGTATCTACCGACTTCTACGCTTGGGTGTTCCCCAAATACGACCACGTAGCCGTCGGCACCGGCACGATGAAAGTCAATCAAGCCAGTATTAAAAAGCTGCAAGCAGGCATCCGCGCCCGCGCTGCCAAAAAATTGATGGGCGGTGAGATTATTAAAGTGGAAGCTCACCCTATCCCGGAACATCCGCGTCCTCGCCGGGTTGTCGGCCGAGTTGCTCTCGTAGGCGATGCTGCAGGTTATGTTACCAAGTCTTCCGGCGAAGGTATCTATTTTGCCGCCAAGTCTGGCCGGATGTGCGCCGAAACTATTGTTGAGATTTCCAATAAAGGCGCGCGCATTCCGACTGAAGAGGAAATTAAGATTTACCTGAAGCGGTGGGATAAAGCCTACGGCATTACTTACAAAGTTCTCGACATTTTGCAGCGCGTGTTTTACCGTTCCGACGCTACTCGCGAAGCTTTTGTGGAAATGTGTGCCGATCGCGATGTGCAAAAGCTCACATTCGATAGCTACTTGTATAAAACCGTGGTACCGGCTAATCCTTTCATTCAGATGAAGATTACTGCGAAAACCATTGGTAGCTTGTTGCGTGGGAATGCTTTAGCGCCTTAATTCCCTGCGGTTCAAACGCACTTTGTATAAAAAAGCGAGCAGTCACAAAACTGCTCGCTTTTTTTTTGATCTAAGATAACGAACCGCGAAGGCGCTAAGGGCGCGAAGGAAGAGGAAGAAGAAGAATTGTTAGTTCAAGTTCAATTGCACTAAGGTATCGGGGGCGAGGAAGTGGGAAATGTGATAAGCCCGCTCTTCTGTTTTTAGCAGGATTTTTTCGTAGAGGTAGCGGGTAGCTCGATCGCCCAAACTTTCTGCTTGCCCTGCTTGACGGCGCAGCAAACCTATAATAGCTTGTTCCGCCGTCAAATCGTGTTCTAGCATTTGGCGGCAGGAATATACGCCGTCGGCTTCCGGCTCAAAACAGCACAGCTCGGCTAACTTGCTAAAGCTAGCTGCTGGTATGCCGCCCAATCCGTTTAACCGTTCGCCCAACTCGTGGACGCTATCTTGAGCTTCTCCGTAGCTTTCTTGAAAGAATTTGTGCAAGGAGTAGAATTCTGCCCCTTCCACCACAAAATGATGTTTTTGATATTGCAGGTATAGAGCCTGAAAACTGGCCAGCAGCGCGTTCATTCCTTCACAAATCGGTGCTGTGACTGAATGTTCCAGTAGAACTGGGTTTTCGGATATGTGGCCAAATGGTCTCAATGCACTCTGAGTCTGGGCCATGTGTGTTCTCCTCTCAATAGGCAGTTTTGTTGCCAATAGAGTCAGTCTAGCACCCTAGATTTACCCGTCAAGCAGCGTCTGCCTCGATAGTAGAAGATTTTGTAGAGTAGGAAATTTTTTTTGTAAACCTATTGAGAATTATTAGCAGTTGGGTTATGCTTGAACAAGATCCTCGTTCTGAACGCTTCCTGAAAGTGGGGCGAACCTTCAGAAGGCAGAAGGCAGAAGGCAAGAGGCATAATTTTTCAGGAAGGGCTTTTGATCATCTTTGATGTTCTGCTGAAATCTGGCTTTTCACTTCTACCCGCTACCAGTCAGGGTAAAAATTAATGCAAATTATTACTGTTGTTACAAAATGAATCCAGCAGATCCAGAATTAGAAGTTTGTGACATTGTGCAAGTTAGTTGGCTAGATAGGTGGCAAGTTTACAAACGCTTGCAAGAACTAGAAATTCCCTGCTGGTGTGCGGTTGACCAACCTTTGCGGGCAAAAGTCAATACTGTTAAACAAGCGGCTCAGTTAATGAGTGTGTTGAGGCAAGTCAGTGCCCCTCGATGCGAACTCGTGCAGTGGCTGGAATGCTGCTGGCAAATCGGGTAAAGGTAGAAGGAAGTTCGGCAACGAGCAGTGTAGAAGATGTAACGGATGTAACGGATTTAAAGGAGTTATAACAATGTATAAGTCTGGCAAGCAAGTTTCCGAATTCAGTTTAGAGGGAGAAATCCTCGGCCTAATTATTGAAGATGGCTGCAAACTTAAATATTTGCGAATTAGCAACGATCGCGGAGTAGAATATCTTGTTAAACTTTGCAAGGAATTGCGGTCATTTCTGTCGCCTATTTTGACACCGGGGTTGAGAGTTCAAGTTGTAGGTGAGAAAGAACTTAACTTGAAAAACGGTAAAATAAAACTTAAAGCTCGTAGCCTCAAGCTGGCTCAGGGTAACAACGATCGATCGCACGAACACCTTGACTCCACCAATGGGCCTGTTGCGGTATTGACATCCGACGATCGCGCGATCGCTAAAACCGAAGTCAGCTCTCCCACAGCAGCTAAAACTGTAAAAGCTCCGGCAAAAACCCCAACCAAAATATTAGTATGTCAAAAATCAGACTGCCTGAAGCGGGGCGCTGGAGGAGTCTGTAAAGCTTTAGAAAATGCTTTGAATGCGCGCGGTTTAGAAGACAAAGTGACTGTACAGGGAACCGGATGTCTCAAACAGTGTAAAGCGGGCCCAAATATAGTTGTGATGCCGGACAAAACTCGCTACAGCCGCATTGCACCGGCAGAAGTTCCAGCAATCATTGACAAACATTGTGCAGTTGTTAAAGCTTAGGCGAGCGCCGAGATACCGAAACAGTGCGTTAGAGATCGGGAAAAATTATTTTAATAGGACTCTGGGCAAAAAACTCACAGGCCCATCTTACGCCTTAATTTGAGTTCGGGTTGTAGTTCGATCGCGCCACCCGATTCAGAGGTTATTGTCCGAAAAAATAGGAAAAAGGCCAAAACTATCACTTAGGGGCTTCCTTCTGTAGAATCTCTAAGGATAGACTGTATCTGAGACCCTGTGAGTATTGGGATAAAAAGCCATGTCAGAAGCTGATCTTCGAGCCCATCAGCACCAACCGCACCCTGCTGTTCCATCCGATACCGAACCATTTCAGTCAGATTTTGCTGCTACTGGGGATTTTGAGCCGATCGCCCCCGATGCGACAGAAACTCCCGCAACGGTTCCCCAACAGCCAGAAGATGAAGACTGGCAAACAGTAGATTTTCCCAACGCCATCAGCGTAGATGCAATTCCCACAACACCTGAAACAAAAAATTCGCAATCTCCCACACAGCCAACTGAGGCGGGCTCGCCCCCAATTTCAGACAATCTAAAAAATATGCTTGGGAATGCCGAACAGGCCAAGGGCAAAGGATCGACCCCAGTCACCCTTATGCAAGCGCTGCACGAATGCAACCGCGACCTTTTGCAGCGCATCGCCCAGCTAGAAACAGCTTTGGAAGAGTCCCAAAAAACCTTGCAGAATCGCGAAACTTTGCTAGAACAGCGGACTGCAGAACTCGAAAATTCTCAAGAACAATTGACGCGGCTGTTTGGCAAAGTGGAAGTTTCCCATCAAACCCTCCAAAGTCAAGAAATTTTAGTCGAAAGTTTAAGAAGTCAGTTGGCAACCAGCCAAGTCAGACTAGCGACTGTTGAGCGAGAATGTGCGTCTACTGTGCAGCGCTACAACGAACAGTTACAGCAGTTAGTAGCCACAGAAAATATTTGCAGGGAATTGCGAGCCCGCTTGCACCGCCAGCAGCGCCACACTCTGCAATTCAAAGCTGCCTTGGAAAGAAGTTTGGACAGGCCGCAGGTAAAGTCTCCGAGGATTGAGCCGCCTGACAATAATCTGGACACCGCCAGCGCACAATTAGAATCTTTGCTCGCGGCGGTCAAAAGCTCTCAGATGCCGGTGCCGCCAGCCTTCAACGCTTCCCCTGTCCAACCTTGGTCGGAACCAGAAGAGCTTCCAGAGTTAGCCGCTGCTGTTGAGGCGATCGAGCCTGAATCCCCAGCCCCTCTAGAACTCAACAAATTAGCACAAGTATCCGCCATTCAATTACAGGAGACCGAAACCTACCAGCCTCATGAGCCGGCAACTGACTCGGCCGAACCGGTTGCGGAACCTGAACTGCCGATGGCTGAGTCTGAACCCGAAACAGCTACCAAAGTGGACGCCCAAGAATTGGCCAGGGCTTTTCAAATTTTGAACTCTGTTGAAACCTTTGGCATTCAAGAAGTGCGATCGAGTGTGGCAAAACCTACAGCAGTCGCCCAACCAGACTGGCTGAGCTTGATTGCCAGTCCGCTGCGGGCTTCTAAAAAACGTCGATCGCTAGCTGAAATTGAATTGCCGAGTTTTCGATAGCGAACTGATATCATTTCCGGTAACACCGGAATGATGTTGACGGTTGACGGTTGACGGTTGACGGTTGACAGTGAACAGTCAACAGTGAACAGTCAACTCGAATTTACTATTCCGATGCTAACGGATTGGATATGAGAGTTGCTAGTTTTGAGTCAAAACTCAACACTCAACACTCTTTTCTCCCCTTTCCCATGCCATAGGTGAGAGCATAGCTGGTAGCCAACAGCCACAGCCAAACAGCCGGATACCGGGGTTCCAACCAAGGCTGTACCCTGCGGGCGAAGCTGGGAAGCCATCCGAAGAGCAAACTGGCCAAAGCCAGCAGAGTAAAATTCAAGTAACTTCCCAGCCAGCGCCAAATATCCCCCAATGTGACAAAATCTAAAATCCACAACAGGAGAGAAGGATTTTTTCCCGCTGCTTCGATCGCCAGTCGATTGAAAGTTAGCCAGTCGGTTCTATCTTTAATAAAAGTTTCGGCGACGGCGAGTTTTTGTGCTGCCAAAATACCGAAAAAGGTATTGAGCATTGAATTAATTCTTTGGGGTGGCAAACTGCTGCCGGTAGGAACCATCATGCCTTTAGAAAATAGCCAAGTTACTGAAATATTGCTCTGGTAGGCGCGAATTTGGTTTAAGTGATTTGCCGTCAACAAATTGTGCTTTAATGCTGTATCCAACAGGTCTGTTAAGCGGAAAAGATTGCGGACAAGAGAGCCGAAGCCTGTGAAAACGAGGGGAGATTGCAAGGATGCTGCGTCGCCGATCGAGACTAGGCGATCGATCGCCACGGAGCGATCGCTGCTGTTGCTGCTAAAATGCCCCGGAATATAACCAAAGGTCGGTTTTTTCCAAACCAATTTATCGACATCGCAGCGGCGGTATTCCGGCAAAATTGCGAAAAAATCTTCGTACATTTCCAGCAAAGAACCGGGATTCTCTGGATGTACTTGGTGGTAGTGAAATAGATAAACTGTCAGTTCTGTGCCGGCGCCGGGAAACAACTCCCAAATGAGCTGGCGTCCGCGGGAAATGTCCCCGTGAGTGTGGAGTACATCCCCGTAATCGGAATCCCATATTCCCGGCTCAAATCCTCCGTCGATGACTGCTCCCACTGTCGGACAAACGCTGTCAAAAGTCCGCCCTTCGTTCAATTGCCAAGCGATGGGAGAAGCCGACCCCATTGCATCCACCAGCAGCCGTCCTAATGCAGTGCGATCGGCTTTTGTCGGCAAGTGGCGGCCCTGAACTACTACTTTTTCCGCTTCAACATCTGCTCTGATAAACTCAGTTTCGTCCCAGATTTCTCCACCAGCTTCTGTTAGCTTAAGTCCCGCTAAATTTAGCAATTTCTCTCCGTCCAAAGCTACATTGAGTACCTTTGGTGTGTGCAGAACAGGCGCTTTAGCCACGAACGGATTGTTAGCATCAAAAAACTTGTTGTAGCCATCTTTGTATTCTCTGGCAATCAAAGTTTCGATTTCTGCAGCAGTAAATAAACCCAAATCAATTAAGCTTTGAATTTCGTCCCGCGAAATATTCCACTCGCGATTCATTCGCCCGAAAGGCATTCGTTCAACTAGCAGCACCCGGTAGCCCAATCTCGCCATGACTGCGGCGTGAATCACTCCCAAGGCCCCGCCAATATAAATTAAGTCGTAAAAAGTATCGCCAGAATCAGACACCGAAACTGTACTTTTTACCTTCTTCTTAACATCCGTTACATCCGTTAAATCCGTTACAGAATCCGTTGCCGAACCCTCTTCCTTCAAAAACACTACTTGTTTTGGCGTTTGAGGATTGCGAGTGCCTTCGCGCCAACGCTGTTCCCACCAGTAGACGCGCTTGAGGTCGTATTCGCCTTGAGGCATTTTTTGGAAGTATTTGACGGTGAGGGGGTAATAGGGGGCAAGAGCCTCAAAAATTGACTGTTTGGAGAGGTCTATGACAGGGGGTTCCCGGTAGCGATCGGGAAACTTGTTTCTTACAGCAAGATTCAGAGCTTCCAGGAACTTTTTTTCTCCCGCAGGCGCCTCTTCTAGACGAAAGACTTTTAAATAAGTGGTGCGCTGCAGTGACCAGACAAAGGTGGAAAGTTCAGTCGATCGCCAATTTGGGTTTCCTAATTTGGTGTCAGCCAATGCGGGTTTTGGATTGGCCTTTTGAGTTCCAGACTTGAGAACCTCGGCTGTTGTGGCTGGTGAAAGCAGTCGAAAGCCGTCAGCAGTAATAATTTTTTCTCCCATTCCGGGATCGAATTCGTGCTGCAACCAAGTGCAGACGGCTGCTGTATCCGGTGTCGGGACTTCTAGATAAAGAATTTCTTGCATGATTAGGCTCTCAATTCTGAATAAATTAATAAAGATGGGGGAGTTGACAAGGGAGCAAAGTAGGCTATACTCCCGAATACTTATTTAGTTTTAAATAAGTTTACAATGTTCTCAGATTTTTAGGTTTTCGATCGCTCTTGCTCTCGGTGGGGGCGCAACGGCTGAATATCTACTCCTTTCGGTATGCACTTCTATGAATTATCCCATTCCTACGAATCCTCAAGAAATGATTGCTTTGCGACAGCAGCCGCTGAATGAAGAATTGGTGGCGTCGGCGATCGCGGGTGTGATTCAAATAGCTCGATCGCGATCTCAGTCTTTGGATGAATTAAAGGCTGAGGTACTCGCGGACGACAATCTGCTCGATTTTGCTCAGAGGCTATGGCTGAGCGACATTGTGGCTCAAGCTTGGAACAATTTACCTTAGACTAGACTGCTGCTAAAAGATCTACTTCATTAGAGGTGAACTTAAAATGGTACAAACAAGATTAAAATCCTTAACTTTAGAAGAGTTTCTCCAACTACCCGAAACCAAACCTGCCAGCGAATACATTGATAATCAAATTATTCAGAAGCCAATGCCACAAGGGAAACACAGTACGACTCAATGTGAACTAATTATTTTCATTAACGCTATATTAAAACCCAAAAAAGTTGCACGAGCATTTCCAGAACTCCGGTGTACCTTTGGCGGAAGGTCAACAGTGCCTGATGTTTCAGTATTTGTCTGGAACCGAATTCCCGCCGATGAGAACGGCGAAATTGCTGATGTCTTTCCCATAGCTCCTGATTGGACAATTGAGATTTTGTCGCCAGACCAAAGTCAAACTAAAGTTACTAAAAATATTCTGCACTGCTTAAATCATCAAACTCAAATGGGCTGGCTGATCGATCCCGACGAACAATGCGTTTTTGTTTATGTTCCCCAGCAACAGACAGCAGTATTTGATGAACCAGAAATGCTGCTACCTGTGCCGTCCTTCGCTAACGAACTGCGGTTGAGTGTCGGAGAATTATTTGGCTGGCTGCTGAAATAATCTTCGGAAGGAAGAGGGAAGAAGGAAGAAGGAAGAGAGTCATTTTGACACGGCTACACGGATTAAATACTGCCAACATTCAACAGTCAACAGTCAACAGTCAACTAACTAACGCAACTCTACTTCTCGCTTGACTTCTGCCAAAACTCGATCGCCCCGCGTCAACCGGTATTCGGCCCGCCAAACTCCGGGAGTCAGAGGAGAATTTGTACTGTTTCTTTTGCCGACATAACCCAACCAAGTGCGGCTGGGGGCTTTAATTTCATTGGTTTGATCGGCAATGGTTGTGCCGTTGGGTGCAAATAATTTGTATTGTTCGCGATCGCCCTTGAGCACTCCGTAACTTTGCACCCAAAACAACAAAGCTGGACTGTTTAGAGGGAGTTGAGTCTCGGAAAATTGTCCTTCCCAGACAGCGTTGATATCGGGTGGCTTATTGGCAAAACCTGCCCTAATTAAACCTGTGGAAATATAGTCTAGAGGTTTGTCCCAAATAGGATTGCGGGCGATGTTGCAGCCTACCTTCGCGTCGGGGCCGACAAAGGGATCTACGGGTTTGCCTTGATAGCGAAAAGTTACGTGTACGTGGGGGAAAGAGGCCATCCCAGAGTTCCCCACCATGCCCAAAACAGTGCCTTTTTGTACCTGCGTACCCGGTTTGACGGCAACGCTGCCTTTGCGGAGGTGGCAATATTGGGCTTCCCAACCACCGCCGTGGTCGATTACCATGCCGTTGCCGCATTCTGTGCCTGCGATGTTGGCTTTTTCTGTCTCGTTTTGTAAACGCCGATCGACCACACCATCTCGTGCTCGCAAAACTTTACCGGCAGCGGAGGCAATCACTGGCACTCCTTTTGCCATTGCTTTGGCATCGGGAATCGCAAAGTCTGTGCCGTCGTGCCCGTCGTAGGTTTGACGCCCGCAGCCAAAATCGACGGCAGTGGGGCCGGGTTCTCGATCGAAATACAGCAATACAAAACAGTCTTTGCCTAGGGTACAGTCGATCGGCTGGCCGAATTGCGGGTTGTTCGGCTTTTGGGCGACTGCGGTCGAAACGAGACGCTGGGCGATCGTGTGGGCTTCGGCGATCGGGGCATTTACTCCGCTTTTATTAGCACAACTATAAAGATTTGTCAACCCCACGGCCAACAAAATTGCATAAATGTGTTTTTTTGATAGTATAGTCATTCGCAGGTTGGATGTAAAAGCTGAGGTGGGTAGTGAAAACTCAATTAATCATTCAGAATATAGTTGCTCAAGCATCTAGACGATTGGTAAGGCTTTTTCGTTTCCTATATTTGTTGTATTATTTTGAGTTGGAAATTTAAAATTTTTAATTAATTCAAGAATGCGTTCTAAAATTCGATCGCTCATTTCAATAATTCGGCTGGCCGGGCTTGCTGTTGCGGCTTTGGGGATGTGGGGATTTGCCACCCTTGCCGAAGACGTGTTGGAAAAAGAAAGTTACGTTTTCGATACCTCTATTTTACTAGCTCTGAGGCAATTGCACACTCCGTTGCGCGATCAAATAATGCTGGGCTTTACTTTTTTGGGCGAGCCGAAGTTGCTGCTAGTGATTTGTCTGACGTTGGGTATTGTTTTGCTAGCGCGCAATCACCGATCGGAAGCTGCAACTATTGCGCTCGCGGCTGGGGGAGCGATCGGTTTGAATTTACTGTTAAAAAAACTTTTTGCCCGCGATCGACCTCAACTTTGGGAGCGCGTTGTTAATGTAACATTTTACAGTTTTCCTAGCGGACACGCAATGATTTCAATGGTTATTTACGGTTTGCTAGGATATTTTTTGGGTCTACGCTTTCCCAAGCAGCGCTGGTCGATTTACGGCTTGACAGTTGTATTAATTGCTGCTATTGGTTTTAGCCGGCTTTACCTAGGAGTTCACTGGCCTACCGATGTTATTGCTGGTTATACGGCTGGTTTGGTGTGGCTGATTACCTGTATTATTACTTTGGAAATATGGAAGGAATTGCGTTCTTTGACTACGGCTTCTAAAGAGGAGTTTTTGTCACCGGAAAATTCTCAAGAATAATTTTTAATCTTCTACTCAAGATTGACTATTAGCTTTTGAGTAAAACACAAGGCAATTCCTTTTTCGTAGTAAGCAGCCTCGTTAATGAAAATCGGATAAACGGTTGATTTACCTTCATACAATACCGACTCACCATCCAAAGTCAAAAACATCGGATCGCCGGGATTCAGGGCTTGATAATCTCTGGATTGCAGATGAGGATGAATCATTGCCTGAATTTCTCTGTTCTCGTTTCTGGGATAGTCGATCGCCCCAATAGTCTGATAAATAGTCAGGGGATTCTTTGCAGCAGGCATTGTGCCTTGATTGTAGGATTCTACGCAGTCTAATATCGTGCCGACAACTTGCTCAGTTTGCTGAAATAAAGACGCATCTAATACGCCTTGCGGGACTGCGCCAACTTCCAGCGTACCGCCTAATACCGAAAGCGATCGCAGCAAAGGACTATCATGATTCTTGGTTGCCGAAGCCAGTAGCTTTAGGTGGGGATACACAGAGGTTAAATAAGCTGCTAGTTGCAGGTTAAATGGATGATGGCTGGCGAGAATAAATGTTAGCCCCATGTTGGATGTGGTGCTGTGCAAATCGATAATTACGTTGGGCAGATGAGTGTTTTTTGAGCTAAAAATGCGGTAGATTTCTTTCGCCCGCTGCGCTTCATAGCTGGAGAGATGGGGATTTTCTAAATCTGGCTGTCGAAAGCAGCGGTTGAGGTCGATATCGACGTAGCGTGTCCCGATTTCGCAAGCTTTGGGATTGGCTAGCAGAGTCATTGTTTCAAAAGTCGATCGCCCAATTAACTCTGGCGCGCGATCGAATTTATTCACCAGGTAAATTCCTGTGAGTTCGTTTCCGTGGGTTCCTCCCACTATGACAACACGTTTAATTTGGTTCATAGACAAATAAATTCTTATCTTAAGGGTATCACCCTTTGTCATCTGTTGGTAAAAAACATGAGATTGAGGTTGATTATGTGTTTATATTTAGATTAGCTAAAGTTTAAGTAAGTAGGTATCACACGCAGAACTGAGAAACCCGGTTTATCTGGGTATTTCTCGTCACTAGATAAAAAATACGAACGCCACCGCGAAGAAATCGATCGCATTATAGTTTCCGATCAAACCGAATAGTAGAATAGTAGATAGCTAAAAGAGGGATTTTAGATATGGGACTGAATGAGTATTTTGATTTCTTAGCACCGGATGATATTCGCATTAAAGGACATCGCATCGGGATTGAGACGGTACTGTATGAGTATTTGTATCGAGAACGCACCCCAGAAGAAATTCAGCAACTCTATCCATCTCTAACTTTGGCAGAAGTCTATACGACTATTTTGTATTATTTACAAAATCAAGAATCAGTAAGTAGATATTTGCAAGATTGGTTGGAATGGTCGCATCAGCAGCGAAAGCTCCAAGTAGCAAATCCCCATCCGGCGACAGAAAGATTGCGAAAATTGAAAGCTGAACGGGAAAGAAAATCTGTTATCCAGGGTGCTTGATCAATGGCGCTAAAATATTTAATGGACGAGAATGTTACGCCCATTTATGCTACACAACTTCGGCGAAAACGCCCTGATTTAGTAGTTTGGGCAGTGGGCGAAATTGGTACACCCCCAAAAAGCACTCTCGATCCGGAGATTTTGGTGTGGTGTGAGGAGCATAACTTTATTTTGGTGACAAACAATCGCAAGTCAATGCCCGTACATTTGGTAGATCATCTGGCTCAAGGTTTTCATATTCCAGGGATTTTCATTTTGAATCAGGATTTAAGTATTGGGCAAAATATTGAGGAATTGATTGTGATTGTTGATGGTTCGTTTGATAACGAATACCAAGACCGAATCATTCATCTCCCTTTAACATAAACAGGACTGATGCGTAGGCCAAAAACCGGATTTTTGCGAGAATATTTGGTGACAGCCGTAGAAAAGGGAAAAAACCCGGTTTCTAGGGGTTGTGATGCGTAGGCAAAGTTGGACATGGCAATGAGCCTTGGTGTCAACAACCAGGTACAACCAATAGTCCAGCAATCCGGCAGGGAATTGATTCCCTGGCGGACTGTCGGGTGGGCGAGAAGGCTCGGTGGACTGACAGCTTAAGTTGTCACACCTTGGTCACTGCCGTGTCCTAATTCCCCCCACCAACCAAAAATTCCTGTCACAATAAAATGAATCCTACCGAGAGACAAAGGGCATGACGCGAGAGGAAGCAGTGCGGCGAATTGACCGGGCAGTCGAGGAAAAATTGACGGAACTGGATTTGTCGGGGCTGGGCTTGGACGAATTGCCGGCGGAGATTGGCAAGTGCACGCAGCTTGAGACGTTGGTGTTGGGGAAGTGGGATGAGGAAAAAAGGAAATGGGTTGGAAATCAGCTAACTAAGTTTCCTGATGGTGTTCTTCAATTAACCAACTTAAAAATACTTAACCTCAGTAACAATCAGATTACCTCCATCCCAGAGGCTCTCTGGCAACTCTCGAATCTGACAAGGCTTAACCTCAGTAGCAATCAGATTACCTCCATCCCAGATGCAATCGGCAAACTGTCGAATCTGACACAGCTTTACCTGAGAGAGAATCAGATTACATCCATCCCAGAAGTCATCGGCAAACTGTCGAATCTGGCACAGCTTGATCTCAGTTACAATCAGATTACATCTATCCCAGAAGTCATCGGCAAACTGTCGAATCTGACAAAGCTTTACCTCTTTGGCAATCAGATTACATCCATCCCACAAGTCATCGGAAAACTGTCGAATCTGACAAAGCTTTACCTCTTTAGCAATCAGATTACATCCATCCCAGAAGTCATCGGAAAACTGTCGAATTTGACACAGCTTTACCTCTTTAGCAATCAGATTACATCCATCCCACAAGTCATCGGAAAACTGTCGAATTTGACACAGCTTTACCTCTTTAGCAATCAGATTACATCCATCCCAGAAGTCATCGGAAAACTGTCGAATCTGACACAGCTTTACCTCGGTGACAATCAGATTACCTCCATCCCAGAGGCGCTAGGCAAACTGTCGAATCTGACACAGCTTTACCTCAGTGACAATCAGATTACCTCCATCCCAGAGGCGCTAGGCAAACTGTCGAATCTGACAGAACTTTGCCTCCATAACAATCAAATTGAAAAGATTCCCGAATGCTTAGAAACCCTGCCAAAACTTGAAAAACTCGACCTTCGCTGCAATCCCCTGCCCATTTCTCCAGAAGTTCTGGGGCCTGCCAACCTGAGAGAAGACCCCGGTACTCCCGCCGCCATCTTCAACTACCTGCGCCAACTCCGCAGCGGCGAAGTCCTCCCCCTCAACGAAGCCAAAGTCCTCCTCGTCGGGCAAGGCAGCGTCGGCAAAACCTGCCTGATCGAACGCCTCATCCACAACAAATACAACCCCAACGAGCCCCAAACCGACGGACTCAACATCACAGACTGGAAAATTACAGTCAACACCAAACCCGTCAAACTCAACGTCTGGGACTTCGGCGGACAAGAAATCTACCACGCCACCCACCAATTTTTCCTTACCAAACGCAGCCTCTACCTCCTCGTGTGCAACTGCCGCACCAGCGAAGACGAAAACCGCCTCGAATACTGGCTGAAACTGATCGAAAGCTTCGGGGACGCTTCCCCCGTGATCATCGTCGGCAACAAGTGCGACGAACAACCCCTGGATCTCAACCGCAAAGCCTTGCGCGACAAATATCCCAACATCAAAGCGATTCTCGAAACCTCCTGCGAAAGCGGAACCGGCATCGAGGAACTCCGCAGCGCCATCCACACGGAAATCTCCCAACTCAAAGAAGTCTACGATCTTTTGCCGCTAAGCTGGTTCCAAGTCAAGCAGCGCCTGGAAAACCTCGACAAAGACATCATCAGCATCAGCGAATACGCCACCATCTGCGCCACAGAAAAAATCTGTGAAGAAACCGACCAAACCCAACTGATCGGACTGCTGCACAACCTGGGCATTGTCCTCAACTTCCGCGAACACCCGATCCTGCAATCCACCAACATCCTCAATCCCCACTGGGTGACTGAAGGCATCTATGCCCTCCTCAGCGACGAGGCACTCAAAGTCAAAACTAAAGGCATTCTCACCCACGCCGATCTCAGTCGCATCCTCGACTCAAATAAATATCCCAGCCACCGCTACCACTGCCTCACCGGGTTGATGGGCGAATTTGAACTCTGCTTCCTAGTCAGCCATTGTCCCGCGCCGACTTTCCTCATCCCCGGCATCTTGCCCAAAGAACAACCGGAAAACACCGAACTCGAAGGCGAAACCCTGGAATTTCAATATCACTACCGCATCCTCCCCGACAGCATCCTCTCGCGCTTCATCGTCCTGATGCACGAAAAAATCCACAACTCCACCCACTGGCGCACGGGGGTGATGCTGGAGTACAGGGAAGGCGCTGAGGTGTACAACATCGCCCGGATCAAATCTGACCCGGAAGATAAGAAAATCTTTATTGCCGTTAGCGGGCGGGAATCGACGCGGCGTTCTTTCCTCAGCATGATTCGCGATACGTTTACCAAAATCCACAATTCTTTTGCCAATCTCGAAATCAGTCAATGGGTGCCGGTTCCGGGTTATCCCGATGCCGATCCGCTGGATTATGATGAATTGCTAGGGCTGGAGGATATGGGCGAGAATACAGTGCGTGTCGGCAAACTTAAACTCAAACTCGATTTGCGGCAGTTGCTGGATGGTTATGAGTCGATCGAACTTCGGCGCAGAAACCAAATGGGCGATGACAAATACGGAAGAGAATATGACGACCTTGTAGATATCGCTAAACTAGCTGTTAGTAGACCAATTATTAATAAAGCAGAAGCAAAAATGACGCAAAATTCTTCTGAAACCAACAACTTTCAAGGTGCTTTTCAAGGTGCTAACTTTTCCGGCAATATCGGCGGTTCGTCGAACCGTGCCGAAGTTGGTGGCAATCAATCCCTGCAAAACAATAACACCAATACGGCAGAAATCCTGAAACTGATTTCATCGATGCGTGAAACCGCCGATCAGTTTCCCGAAGACATCCGCGATGAGATAATTATTGATATTGAAGATGTCGAAGCGGAAATTAAGAAACCGGAAAACCAATGGAATAAAACCAAATTAAAGAAAAGGTTAACAGCTCTTGTTGCGGCGGGTACTGCGATCGCAATTCCGATCGCAGGCGTGACTGATTTTGCTAATACGGCGATCGATGTCAGCAACAAACTGGGTATCGAACTCAAGCTACCGTGAGGACGCTAAATCATTTAAAATTAAGGTGATTCTGGCGATAATCGCCCCAATCATTCCAAAAAGCTCGGTGTTATCATGCGTAAAATTGTACTATTCATTGCATCTAGTCTGGACGGTTATATCGCGCGATCGAATGGTGATATTGACTGGCTTTTTACAGACCAAAATTACGGTTACAGTAACTTCTTAGATAGCATCGATACGGTTCTCATGGGTCGGAAAACTTACGAACAAGTTCTAACTTTTGGCGAGTATCCGTACCAGGAAAAAAAGAGTTATGTTTTTACAAAAAATCTAGATTTTCAAGCCACTTCTGATGTCGAAGTGGTAACAGATTTAGAGAGTTTTGTCAATGATTTGCGCTTGCTTGAGGGCAAGAATATTTGGTTGGTGGGAGGTTCTCTGCTGATTCGCGATTTCCTGAATCAAAATTTTGTCAACGAAGTGATTCTCTCGGTGCACCCGATTATTTTAGGCGAGGGAATCCCTTTATTTGTTAATCCCCTAAATACTACAGCTTTGCAGTTAACTGGATGTCAGACATATAGTTCTGGTATGGTTCAGCTATCTTATGATGTCGCGACTTGAGGGCGCGCCCAATTGCTAAGTTGCTTGCACAATACTGTCAATTGATTATCAAAAAAGGTAAGATAGGAATAAGTAAATTGGCTGATGATGAAATGTGTTTGCTACTTGTTGCTATTAATATCTTTTTTCGGGGTCGCGCTTCCTGCTGAGGCCTCTGTATGCCGCAATTATCAAGGAAGCGAGATTTGCATTGTCGATATCAAACGCAGTGCGAAAAACTATTGGGAATACAGGGTAATTCTTAGTGTTGATGGAGTTAAACAGCCTCTAGAAGTCTACAATTGCCGCGATCGCACTACAGTTAAGAAAGATGGAACCATGTTGGCGTTTGGACAAAACAACCCTGGTGAAATCGTCTGCCGTTTTTTTAATCAGAAATAAGTAAATGAAGTTATTGTAGGGTGCGCTTCGGGGTGAATGTGGCTACCACAAACTCAAGAATTTTTCCCGAAGCGCAGCCTACGTTAGAATTTGTCGTCTACTGCTGAAACGCAGCGTTCGCAAATTAGCGGATGTTCGATCGACTCGCTGACGTGAGTCGAGTAATTCCAGCAGCGATCGCACTTTTCCCCGTCTGCTTTCACTACACCAATCGCCAACTCTGGAGACTGATAACTGTACGGCAATTCCTGCAGGATTGCATTCGATTCTACCAATTCCACTTCCGAAGTAATGAACAAATAGCGCAGTTCGTCTACACCGTTGCCGGTCATTGTAGAATCGTGGGTTACAGCTATTTCAGTAGGAATTTCTGGTTTGGGCTCGATCGCCACTAATTCTGCTTGCGGGATTTCGGGTGTTTCTACAAACACTTTTTCGGCTGGGGCTGTTTGTGCGATCGCCTGTGTTTCTACAAGCACAAGCGCTGTATCTAAAGCCGGTGCGAGGACGATCGCCTTTGTTTCTGCAAGTACAAGCGCTGTACTCCGGCCCACCATATCTGCTGTCAGGAAATCAATTTGTTCTGCAATTTTTTGACGGTTGGCGGCAAACAGCAAGTGACGGAAAGCAAACCAGATTGTAAATAAGATGCCGATGACTTCCAATAAGCCTCCCAAAAGCGGAATCTGATTCATCGTATCCAAAATCGCCAGCGTTACTCGGCCCGTTACTAACACAGAGGCTAACAGCCCAAGTGTTACCAACACTTTTTGGTATTCTGTAAAAAAGTTGCCCGCGTATTCAGGCAAATTAGCTACAAACTCGGCGGCTTGATCTAAGATTGGCTGCGAATCTGAAGCCGACAGTTCAGGGACAGAATACTCTACTATCTGAGAAGGTCGATCGCCCTTTTCTATCGTTTCTGCCTCAACATAAACTGTGTTTTCTGTCAAGACTTTGGCAACTTTTGCCGCTTGTTCTTCCTGTTTATCTTGTGCTGCTTTTGCTTTCTCCTCTGCGGCTAACTCGATGACGGAATTTTGCGATCGCACATAATCCACCAATTCTTCGCTGCTGGGATTCAAAGCTTGCAATTGCTGTCTTTTCTCAACATCGGGAACGTACAATAAAACCTTAGCTTCCAAAGAAGAACCGATCGCCTTTTCAATCCTGGCTTTTTCCAAAACCTTGTTAACTTCGCCGCGCACTTGCCGCAAATACTGCCAGCGAGTAGCCAATTCTGGATTGTGCCATGAAGCATCAATTTGCACCCAGCCGGCTTCAAATACTGACTTGTAAGGAGTCGGATAGGGAAGGTATTGCCAAATATCCTCAGCCATGTGACACAAAACAGGTGCGATCGCCCTTGCTAAATTCTCCACAGCAATTGCAATCACCGTCTGACAACTGCGGCGGCGACGGGTATCTGTCGCGCTGATGTAAAGTCTATCTTTGGCAATATCCAAGTAAAAATTCGACAAATCCACCGTGCAAAAATTCTGTACAGTTTGGAAAAATCGGGAAAATTGGAAGCTTTCAAAAGCATCTTGGACTTCCGCAAAAACCTCGCCCATTCTGTGCAACATATAGCGATCGAGTTCCGGCAATTCCTCGTAAGCAACGGCATCCTTTGCCGGATCGAAGTCGTGCAAATTACCCAGCAAAAACTTAGCTGTATTGCGAATTTTGCGGTAAACATCCGACTGCTGTTTGAGAATGTTTTTGCCCAAAGGCACGTCTGCCGAGTAGTCTACCGAAGATACCCACAACCGCAAAACATCGGCTCCATATTCCTTAATTACTGTCGCCGGATCGACGACATTGCCTTCAGATTTGCTCTGCTTCCTGCCTTTTTCATCGAGTACAAAACCGTGAGTCAAAACTGTTTTGTAAGGAGCAACGCCGTTAGTTGCTACACTGGTCAGCAAGCTGGATTGAAACCAGCCGCGATGTTGGTCTGAACCTTCCAAATAAATATCAGCAGGATAGTTTAATTCCGATCGACCTTTTGCAACTGCGGCCCAAGAAGAACCGGAGTCAAACCATACATCCATCGTGTCGGTTCCCTTGCGGTAAGTGCGACCGTTATTGCGGTAAGATTCGGGGAGTAATTCGGCGATCGACAATTCCCACCAAGCATCCGAACCTTTCTCCGCAAAGATGGCTTGCACGTGGGCGATCGTTTCTTCATTTAACAGCGGTTCGTTGGTTTCTTCGTCGTAGAATACGGGAATCGGAACGCCCCAAGTCCGCTGGCGGGAGATGCACCAATCCGATCGATCGCTAACCATTGCAGTAATCCGATTTTCCCCTTGGGCGGGAATCCAATTCACCTCGGCAATCGCTTTTAGGGCTTCATCGCGGAACCCTTCAACGGAGGCAAACCACTGTTCCGTCGCCCGAAAAATAGTCGGCTTTTTCGTCCGCCAATCGTAAGGATAAGAGTGAGCGTAACTTTCCTCTTTAATCAAACAATTTGCTTCCGCAAGGGCATCAATCACTGCGGCATTGCCGTTTCCGAGGACATTTAAACCTGCGAACTGTCCGGCTTCTGCGGTGAAATTTCCGTTCTCGTCTACGGGTGTTAAAACTGGCAACCCGCAGCGTTTTCCTACTATAAAGTCTTCTTGTCCATGTCCCGGTGCGGTGTGTACTAATCCCGTCCCGGAATCAGCGGTAATGTAGTCGCCACCGGCAACGATCGGACTTTCGCGATCGAACAGCGGGTGTTTGTAGCTGCAACCTTCTAATTCTTTGCCTTTGAAGGTGGCAAGTATTTTTAATTCAGTGTTAAAAGTTGCCGACAGCCGATCGACCGCATCGACAGCTACTAACATAAATTGTTGGGCGATGTGGGAATTTGCCGGCGGTTCCACCACGGCATAAGTCAGTTCGGGATTGACTGCGATCGCCAAGTTTGCCGGAATCGTCCAGGGGGTAGTCGTCCAAATCGCCGCCCAGAGGCTCGGCATATAGCGCTTGAGCTTCGACTGCAAAGATTTTGACAGTTTTTTCACATGAAAGCCCACGTAGATGCTGCGCGACGTGTGGCCTTCGGGATATTCCAATTCCGCTTCGGCGAGGGCTGTTTTCGAGCTCGGACTCCAGTGAACAGGTTTGAAGCCGCGGTAGATGTAGCCTTTGAGCACCATTTGACCGAAAACGCCGATTTGGGCGGCTTCGTATTCGGGTTTCAGGGTTAAATACGGGTGTTCCCAGTCGCCCCAAACGCCGTAGCGCTGGAAGGATTCGCGCTGCTGTTCCATTGTTTGCTGCGCGAAGGCGGAGGCTTTGCGGCGGAGTTCGATCGGCGTAAGACTTAGCCGCTCCTCCGATTTCATGTTCTGCAATACTTTAAGTTCGATCGGCAATCCGTGACAATCCCAACCTGGCACGTAGCGGACTTTTTTGCCGCGCAGCATTTGGTAGCGGTTGATAAAGTCTTTGAGGATTTTGTTGAGGGCGTGGCCGATGTGAAGTTGTCCGTTGGCGTAGGGGGGCCCGTCGTGGAGGATGAACAAATCGCCTGGGTTATTTTCCGAGAGGCGATCGTAGATTTCTTGATCTGCCCAAAATTGTTGCAATTCTGGTTCGCGCTTGACGGCGTTGGCGCGCATATCAAACTTGGTTTTGGGCAGGTTTACCGTGTCTTTGTAAGATTTAGCTTCCATTTTTGACAAACGTTTTATGTAGTTAGTTGTTAGTAGTTAGCGGTTATTTGAGTGATGATATCAAGTCCGGTTAAATAATCATAATTAAGTTTGTAGTGACAACTTTAGTCATCTCTCGTCATTGAAGAGCTGACAACTAGATATTTTAGTATAAGCGATCGACCGCACATTAGATCGAACCAAATCCATAGATATCTCTCTCTTCTCTTCCTCTGCGCCCTCTGCGCCCTCTGCGGTTAATCATTCATAAATCTAGGTGGCGCTAGTCAGTCAGCCAACTGAACATTTCAGCGACGGTGAGATTAAAGGATTCGGCAAAGGTGGGAACGGGGATGCGATCGCCCGGTTCTTCAAAAACTGCTATGGTGCGATCGGCAAAATAGACAAATACCAGTTCTTCTTCCGGGTCAATCAACCAGCCCATCTTGGTTCCGTGGCCGAGACTGTGGAGAATGTTGCGGACGACTTTAGTTTGACTTTGGTCGAGGGAAAGAATTTCGATTGTCCAGTCGGGGGCGATGGCGAAAGTGTTGGCTACTTCGCTGTTTTCGTCGCGGGGAATGCGTTCCCAAGTAAAGACTGCAAGATCGGGTACTGTCGATCGGCCTCCAAAGGTACAGCGCAATTCTGGATAGGCGCGGGCGATGCGTTGCGGTTTGAGTACCCGGTTAATGTCAGCACCCAAATCGCTTTGAATTGTGCTGTGTTTTCCTTGGGGCATAGGTTTCTGGATAATCTGACCATCGATGAATTCGCTGGCGGGTTTGGTTTCCGACAGTTGGAGAAATTCATCGAGAGTCAAAGGTTTAGAAGCGGTTTGAACCATTATTTTTATTTGATTTAAGTTTAATTTGTATTAGTTAAGCGATCGCGCATTTAATTTATACTCACATCTCTCAAGAACAGGCAAGATGCCTGTTCCACAAAGAGTAAATTTGTTTGTGGGGTGGATTTCTTCAAACTCTTGTGGGGTTGGCCATCCTAGCCCGCCCAAAAGCTCAAATTTTAAGGTTCAACCACTTATTAGCCGCCATTCCGGTTATACAAATAGTCCCAACCCGCGGCTAACGGCATTTCCCATGCGATCGCACAATGACGCGGCCGGCACTCCCTGTCCTTCCTGTTCCCATTTTTCCACGAGTTGGCGGCCTAGGGGCGTGAGGCGAAAACTGTCGGTAATCCCTTGTCCGTCTACTTCCCGTCGCAACACGCCGACTTGGATCAGCCACAGTAGCGAGTTTTCGGCTACGAGTTCGGATACGGGCGATCGAGTGTAGCCGCTTTCGACACCGGAATTTGAGGCGATCGCAGTTAGGAAAACACTGTTATCGCGGATGGTCTGGAAGAAGTGTAATTGAAAAGGGCTGCACCGGACGGCGCGATCGGCTCTTTTGACAGTGCGATCGGGATAACTAATAGATTTAAACGCTTCGGATGGGATAAAAGTCATTGCGAGAAACTGGAAATAGGTACTATATTTTTTATTGTTACAGATTTATAGTCAAAGTGCAGTTGTGAAAAATCTACTAAAGTTATGGGGTTGAACAAAAATGTTTTTAGGCATAAACTTTTCTGAGTTCATAACTGTCTGAGGCTTGTGCATTTCCCATCACCCGGTTTAGAGAAACCCTGGCTGGTAGCTTGAGAGAAGAAGTAGAATGAACTTAACTGCGTTGGAGAGGAAGAAAGATTATGCCTTTACCGAAAGTGCCTCAAAAATTCTTGCCCAAGTTAACCTCAGTTTTTTTATTGTTATACGTGGCGGCAACACTGCCGTTGCTTGCCAATCGCCTCACTTCTTTTGCTTATATTGTTCAAGCGGCTGTGCAGAAAAAGCAAAATGCAGAAAATGAAGCAACAGAGAGTTTGAGGCAGGCGATTCAACCTAATTTTTGGGATGCGACTATTTACCAAACTCTCGGCTTTCACTTCAGCGATCGGGGAAAATCAGAGGAAGCGATCGCAGCTTACCGCCAAGCCATCCAAATAGATCCAAACTTTGCCGCAGCTTATGAAAATCTGGGTGGTGCACTGTTTTTGCAAGGCAAACCAGATGAAGCAATCGCAGCTTACCGCCAAGCAATTCAAATCGATCCAAACTTTGCCGAAGCTTATAAAAATCTGGGTGGTGGGCTGTTTTTGCAAGGCAAATTAGATGAAGAGATCGCAACTTACCACCAAGCCATCAAAGTTAACCCTCAGTGGGTTTGGGCTTACAACAAACTTGGTAATACGCTGTCCTACCAAGGCAAACTCGATGAAGCGATCGTAGCTTACCGCCAAGCCATCCAAATAGATTCAAACTATGCCGAAGCTTATAACAATCTTGGTAATGCGCTTTTCAACCAAGGCCAACCACAGGAAGCGATCGCAGCTTACCGCCAAGCCATCCAAATAGATCCAAACGATGCCGAAGCTTACAAAAATTTAGGTTGGATTTTACATAAACAGGGAAGATTAGACGAGGCGATCGCAGCTTACCGCCAAGCTATTCAACTCAACCTCAAGAATAACCAAGCGGACAACAATTTCACCGACAGGATAAGCGCATCCCTCCAAAATATTAGGGTTAATTTATTAATAAAAGAAACCAAGCGGCTCTTAGCTATGCGGAAAAATCCGCAATTTTCCGAAATTCCTGAGCGATTGCCCAGTTTAAAAGATGAACCTTTAGTTTCATTAAAGCGCTCTGTTGTCCGAGTTATTATTAAAAATTCTCCCGAGTTACAGTCGGTTACTGGCTGGGTAGTAAAACGGAAAGGAAACAAAGCTTGGATTGTGACCAAGCGCTTTGTGAAAACGAGTGACCCAACTAAGCTCCAGAGTGCTCCTGAAATCGAAGTTGAATTTTATAGTAAACCGACCTCTGGCGAATTCCGTAAGCGGAAACCCGCTAAGATTGCTAAAAATACTGCTGCCTCTGACAAGCTAGATTTAGCTTTACTTGAAGTCACGAACATTCCGAAGGATATTAAGCCTTTAGCCAGAGCCTCAGCCTCTGTTCCCATCCACTCACCTACCCACATTATTGGATATTCTGACGACACCAATGATGATTGGACAGTTGCAACAGGAAAAGTCATCAACAAGAGCGATCGAGAGTTACAAATATCTGCAATTTCAGTTAGAGTTAATGCTGGCAGTCCCGTATTAGATCGGCAAAATCGCGTTGTTGCCATTGGGCAGGGAAGTCGTTATACCATTAGCATTACTCGAGCCCAGAATCAAGAGCCGATTCGACGACCTGCTACCAATACTGCTCTTGCTTTTCCGATACAATCAGTTACCAAACAACTGAAAGATTGGGGTATTGATTAGGAAACTGCTGTCCAGTAAAATTGCTAAATTCAATCCCTGACTAATAAAGGCAGACTTAACTAATCATCCCCTCAATTTCTGGATCGGTAAACCCAAATTGCCTGAAAATCCGCAACACATAAGTGGGTAACATTTCCCCAGCACCGATATCAATCGGAACAATCCTTTTTCTGCCTTCAATTTCACGCCTATACAAACGATTATCCCCTTTACCCTATCGGTAAAACTGACATCCGTTTTGTTCTAAAATCTTAATTAATGCTTTAGGTTTTAAAGATGGAATGTTTTTAGGCATAAATTTTCCTTAACTCATAACTATCTGAGTTTTCGGCATCTTCTAAAGTCAGAAACTCGTGTAATTCATTAATAGAAAGAGGACTGAGATAAACATCAGACTCTGATTCATAAACTTCGGAAAATGACTCAATAGCTTGTTTTAGTTTATCAATTGATTTTTCGGGAGTATTTCCTTGTCCCACTAAGCCATTTTCTAAACACAAAGAAACCCAATAATCAGCACTTTTTTTGAGAATTACAGTGTAGAAATCAATCATATTTTATTGAGAAATTAGTTTTAATGGACTCAGCCAATTTTGAAAACACACTAATAATTTAACACACAGTCGCCGATCGGAGAATTACCACCACAGAAACACCTGGATCCCAGAAAGGTATAGAATACCTAGGATGCAGCCATCAATATTACCTACTATGACAGAAGACAAAACATTGACAACCGCTAGCGGAATTCCGGTTGCAGATAACCAGAATTCCTTGACAGCAGGTGAACGCGGGCCTATCCTCATGCAGGATTTTCACCTGATGGAAAAACTGGCTCACTTCAACCGGGAACGCATTCCTGAGCGCGTTGTCCATGCAAAAGGAGCCGCTGCATTTGGCACGTTTACCGTCACCCATGACATTACTCGCTACACCAAAGCTCAGCTATTCTCAGAAGTGGGCAAAGAAACTCAGGTTCTCCTCCGTTTCTCTACCGTAGGCGGGGAAAAAGGTTCAGCGGATGCCGAACGTGACCCCAGAGGTTTTTCGATCAAGTTCTACACCGAAGAAGGAAACTGGGATTTAGTAGGCAATAACACGCCTGTTTTCTTCATCCGCGATCCGCTCAAATTCCCTGATTTGATCCATACCCAAAAGCGCCATCCCCAAACGCATCTCAAAGATGCTGACGCCAAGTGGGATTTCTGGTCGTTGAGTCCAGAAGCTTTGCATCAGATAACTATTCTGTTTTCCGATCGCGGTACGCCGAAAAACCACCGCCACATGGACGGTTTTGGCAGCCATACGTTCAGCCTCATCAATGCTCAAGGAGAACGGGTTTGGTGCAAATTCCACTTCAAAACCATGCAAGGTATTGATAATTTCACCGCCGAAGAAGCGACGCAGATCAAAGGCGAAGATCCCGATCATGCGACTCGCGACTTGTTTGAGGCGATCGACCAAGGTAATTATCCCAAGTGGCGGTTTTGCATTCAAGTAATGACCGAAGCCCAAGCTGCAGAGTATCGCGAAAACCCCTTTGACTTGACAAAAGTGTGGAAGCACTCAGAGTTTCCGTTAATTGATGTGGGAATTCTTGAACTCAATCGCAATCCACAAAACTTTTTTGCTGAGGTGGAACAGGCGGCATTTTCTCCTTCTAATGTCGTTCCAGGTATTAGCTTCTCTCCAGACAAAGTGTTGCAATCTCGCATCATGTCTTATCCAGATGCTCAACGCTACCGTCTCGGTGCAAACTATCAACAATTGCCAGTCAATCAACCAAAGTGTCCCGTGATGCACTATCAACGGGATGGCGCAATGGCACCGGGTAACAACGGTGGTAGCGGGCCGAACTACGAACCCAACAGCCACGAGGATGCTCCGAAGCAAAACTGTGTTTATGCTGACCCAGCTTGGGACTTAGGAAATGTCAAAGTCGATCGCTACGATCACCGTAAGGGCAATGACGATTACACCCAAGCAGGAGACCTTTATCGCTTGATGAAACCCGACGCACAGCAGCGGCTTATAGCTAACATTGTGGAAAGTTTGAGTGCAGCAAAACCGGAGATTCAGATGCGCCAACTGTGCCATTTTTTCCGCGCAGATCCGAATTATGGCCGCCAAGTCGCAGAAGGTTTAGGAATTGCGATCGATCCGTCTATGATGGCCGCTGCTGGTCAACCGGTTGGTATGTAGAACCCCCGAACATTCAATTAGACATCTACTTTTTAGCAGATGTCTATTGAAACTATGCGTGTAACAGGGACTCTTAGCCCCGTCTTAGGTGTAAATTAAATGCAGTAAAGCTTAACGTCATGGAGTTGGGGGCGATTAAGAGCGGGATAGCTTCGCTTCACGCGATTTTTAACAAATGTCTCTTGGAAAGGCACAGAACCAAGTAAAATAACTTGAGGAACTGCAAGAAAAACCAAACAAGGAAAACCAAACTATGACTTTACCAATTGGCTGTGCCGCTCCTCAATTTACCGCCAAAGACACCAACGGCAAAACCGTCTCCCTCTCCGAATTCGCCGGTAAAACCGTAATCCTGTATTTCTACCCCAAAGATGACACCCCCGGCTGCACCAGACAAGCCCAAAGCTTCAAAGCAGCCCATGAAGAATACAAGGGAAAAGATATTGTAGTTCTCGGTGTCAGCCGAGACAACGAAGAATCGCATCAAAAGTTTACAGAGAAATACGGTTTGCCTTTTCAGCTATTAGCAGATGTTGATGGCACTATTACCAAAGCTTACGATGTCGAGAAAGGTGATTATGCCAAGCGCGTCACCTTCGTCATCGACGGTAACGGCAAAATCATTCAAGTTTATGAAGGAGAAAATCTGAAAGTTGACTCTCACGCTCAAGATATTCTGGTCACTATAGTTTAGTCGCAGTTTAGTCGAAATTTAGCCGATCGCACTAACACTCCTGCACGCACCAAACGGCTAAAAACCCGGTTCCTTCCTAGATCCTAGTTGCTATAGGCAATATTCTCCTAGGAACCGGGTTTTTTTCGTAAGTCCTGACCGAAAGCATCCAGGATACAAGCCCCACGCATTCATCCGTGGGGTCAATGCTTCAATTCTAAAATCTAAAATCTAAAATCTAAAATCTAAAATCGATTGACTCAGCCAGTGAGGGGTCAAAGGTACAGGGGGAAGCAACTTACTCGAACTAAATTCTTTCCCTCAAAACTTACACCACAAATCCGCTTAACCAGGCATATATTCGGTTAAGGTGCTTATTCTACGCCTAAAGTGAGATTTGTGGGGCAACTCCCGCCAATAATTAAAAACTTATGCTGGAAAAGGCATTAACCGCCCGTAGGCTAAATCTAGGGGGGATTTTGTCCTGGTTCAGGTCATTGTGTTTAATAAAATCAGAAGTTATCCTTGCTTTAGCTGAATAATTAAGTAGGTAGGGGGATAGATAATGACAAACAGCAACATTATTTTAAGTTACTTAGGCCCGCGAGAAATTGAGGTCAATAGAGCCGCTGTCTTAGTTGGCACTTTTGACAAAAATTTAGTGGCAGCGATTTCAGCAACAGAAGGCTCAAATGCCCTGAATGTAGGGATAAATCTCTCTAGAGGCATTTGGAACATCAGTTTAGAAAAAGGATTCGATAGCACAGGAACTCGCACAGTGCAGGTGAGGGCAACTGATAAGACCGGCAAAGTTATCGGCCAACAAACAATTAACATCAAAGTTAATCCTGCTTCTGGGTCACCTGCTCAATTTTTCACTTTAATTACTCTCACAGATACCAAATTCAAAGCCGGAACACTACCCGCGAGCAATCTCAACGAGCTGCAAAAAGCGGACATACCAGCAGGGAAAATTTATCAAGTTAGCGACTACGAGTTAGAAGACGGACATCTGAATGTTCAACTAAATAATCCAATTTATCCGGTGGGAAAGTCCGGCTTTTTCTACGAAAAACACGTACTCATCACCAAAGGCGCAAAAGTTCTCATATTCGATCGCGCCGAGTTGCCGGTTCCGCCGCCTGGAATGCAGTTACTGTGGGTGATCAAAAAGACCTGGTTAAAGTTCACCCCTGCAGATTCTGGAACTTTAGGACCAACTCAGAAATTACAATTTAACGCGGGAGAAACTTTCAATCTTCTTGGCTACGCTTGCGTGGAGAACCATTTCCGAGTCGCTTTTGCAGCAGCAGTTCCTAACTTAGGAACTTCGGGATTTCTGTACTGGCTGCACGTCCAAATTTTGCGAGACGGCAGGGGAATTGAGTATGATAGAAATGCGGTTACGATGACTGTAATCAAAACGACTGTGTTTAAAAAGCGGCCGATAAATGCCGCTAGCCTGCCACCCCAAGAAAAAATTACCTTGCCGGCGGGAATGATTTACGGAATTGCCGGATTCTCGATCGAACAAAGCCACATTAAAGTCTCGCTAACCGAGAATTTGCCGCAATTTGGCAATACTGGTTTCATTTATCCCGATTTTGTGCAATTCAGTCGCGGTGGCAAATCTTTTAATCCGGCTGTGAATTTAAGTTATCAAGGGCCGTCAGAAGTTTTAGTAAATCAGCCGATCGTCCTTCGGGGTACTTTTGACAGAGAAAAAACAGCAAAAATTGAGGTGATAGCTGAGGATACATTGCCCCTAAGCGTCACGCTAAACCAAACTGCCAGCACTTGGGAAGTTAATTTGTCTAAAGGATTTAGCGTAGCGGGAGCTCGGTGGCTCAGGTTGCGGGCAACTGACAGCAAAGGTAACGTTACTGGCAGCCAAATAATTTACATTACCGTAACTTCCGATCCGCTAACTGTCGGAAAAGGTTTGACCTTAAAAATAGTTTCTGACACTTTGTTTAAGGTAGCTCCCCTTGATTCTTCCCGGCTCAACAATCAGCAAAAAGTTTTTGTCAAAGCAGGCCAGACTTTGGCCGTTAGCAAATACGGATTTATTGACGGGCATCTCAAGGTGGTTCTGGATTCAGCAATTTGGCCTGTCGGCACTTTTGGCTATTTTTATGAACCCGACGTTCAGTTGGCCAAAGGTACTCAAATCCTAAAATTTAACCTGGCTGACGTACCGAATAGCAACGTCAGCGCTCAACTTTTGGTAACTCAAACAACTCAGATTAAAGCTAAGCCCGAAGATTCATCGAAACTGCCTGCTGATCAAGTTGTTGACCTACTTTTAGGCACTACCTATGCCATTACTGGTTATGCCTGCATTTTGGGGCATTTCCGAGTAACTCTAGCCGAATCTATTCCCGGTTTTGGCAATATCGGATTTATTTATTGGCAGGACGTTAAAATTAAAAAAGACGGCAAAGAAGTTCCCTTTGACCCCGATGCTTTGACGATGACAATCCTGCAAGCAACTGTCTTTAAAAAACGGCCGGTAGATTCTTCTAGCCTGAGCAGTACCGAGAAAACTACGCTGCCTTTAGGTCGAGTTTACGGCGTTAACAGCTACGGTGCGGAAGGATCTCACCTGAAAGTTTCCCTGACTGAAGAACTGCCGAATTTTGGCAATACAGGTTATGTTTTTCCTAGTTTTGTTCAGTTCAAGCGGGGAGATAAAATTTTCGATCCGGTTCCGAACAATGTGGAATTGAACGTGCCGTATTTTTCGCAGCGGGACAATCCGCGTTTTGACTGGTCTACTTGCAACGTAACTTCGATCGCCATGGTGCTTTATTATTATGGCCTTCGTTCTCAGTGGGGCGGACAGTTGGAGGATGAGTTGTTGCAGTGGTGTTTCGACTATGCCGGCCAGGGCTCTCAAACGGATCACAGTGTGCTTTCGGCGCTGATTCAGGCCTACGGGTTTAAGACGAGTTTTAGTACGACTCGCAAATGGGCCGAGGTGCGATCGGAATTGCTAAATCGGCGGCCAGTAGTTTTAGCCGGAGATTTTACTGCGGCTGGTCACATTCTTACTGTAATTGGCTACAATTCTCAGGGTTATATCGTGCAAGATCCTTGGGGAAATGCACTCACTGGTTACAGCGATACTGAGGGGAGGAAGTTGATGTATTCCTACAGTTACGTCAATCAAGTTGCTGGGCCAGATGGGAATGTGTGGGCGCATTTTATCTATCCATAATCTACTCTACGGTTTGCAATTTCTGAGGCACTACGCTTATTAGTAAGGTGTGCATAACAGCTATTCGTAAGGTACTGAATGCACACCCTACCTAACTTAGGAAATCTTGCGCTTACTTTTGCGTTTTGCTGCGCCAATACCTAGAATCCCAAATCCGGTTAAAGTACCGAAGATAGTAGAAGGTTCCGGTACTGGTTCAGCAGAGCCTTGTTCAAAAGAGCCTTTAATAGCGATCGCATCGTTAGCGCACTCGGCAAAAAAGTTAGCAATATAGTTCCCCGAAGGCATTGAGGATTTATTGAAACTGAATCCAATTGTTTGAGAACCTACTGCATTAAACTGAGCGAAATCAAGACCGAGGGCGCTCAAAGTCGCTGGTGTTAAAAAAATGATTTCTCCTACTTTTGTACCCGTAGCTATTGAGTTGAGAATCGTCGAGTTTCCTGTTTGTAGAAAATAGGGGTCTGTGGCAGCTAAATCGCCCATTGATGGGGTTCCGCCTTGAGATGCCACTACCGTATTGAATTGGTTTAAATTGCTAAAGCCAGAGTTAGTTTGGGTGACGTTTTTCGCTGTAACGTTACTGTAAACTGAAGTTCCCCCAGTAGGGGGAATGTTCAAATCTCACAAACCCTTGCACTACAAGGAACGATCGCCTTTTTA
>NZ_JAUBPI010000051.1:0-13102 GCF_036700645.1 Microcoleus sp. S36b_A4
TTCGTACTTCATATTATGGGAGCTAATTTTTTCTTTTATTTTACCTAGAACGAGCGCACTTTCGCAAGAGGTCTAATAATTGACCTTTCCCCTGATAAAACCAAACATAACCCTCCCCGCCACCTTTGCCAAAATGACCTAATTTTCGATAATCTTCTTCAATCCCCTTGGTAAATCCTTTTACTAAATCGCAATCAGCTATCAAAGTTTCACCTTGTTTTAGTTCGACAATCTTAGCCGGTGAATTTGTAGCTGCTATAACAGTAGCTTTTTGCTCGCGCAAAGCTGTAACAGCAATTCTCCACCTACCGTCATTAGAAGCTGCCACTTGTCGGAATTTCAGTTTTTTAGCACCGATAACTACATTGTCCGAACAAAACTGAAATACACCATCATCAAATTCCCACTGCTCCCCATCCGACAGAGCGATCGGCGTATAATGCAGGAAATTGCCTTTTTGTCTCGGTTCCAGTTTCACCGTACCAGTTCCTTGATATACGGGAGCGTTGTAGTCCATTTCCGTTGTCAAAGATACCCACATATCTTTTAAACGGTTATCCGTTTTATAAACACCGGAAGTCAATTTCCCCATACACCAATGCAGCGCACCTTTTTGAATAATCACTCCGGAATTATTCAAGTTAATTTCCGCTTGCTGAACGATGGGAATATTCTTAGTGGGATGATAAAACTTGTTCGTTTCTGGATTGATATTATTTTGGATGTACCACAAATCTGTTGGTTCCCAAACCTTGATTTCGTATTTCATAATTTACCTCGCCTATTTACGTGAAATGTGTTAAACATTTGACCCGTGATTTGGGGCTGTCGCAATCCCGGATTTATCCGGTAAAATTTATCTTTGGCAGACATCCTCTGCTACTGTTAAATTATCTAGCTATATTAGCAATAGCAGACAGCGCCCCTCCACAATTGTTGAGAAAAATTTATGCCTGCGATCGCACAATCTCCCAATTTACCGATTTTACAAGAAATCAACTCAGGATTGCCCAACATTTGCGGCTCCGAAGCAGAAATCAGTGCCGCAGCCAATAGCAACGAACCAATCTTTCTACCTACCACAAATCTGCGCCTCGAAAACATTCAAGCCGGATTCGCCTGCGCCCTCCATATGCACCAACCGACAATTCCTGCGGGTGCAAACGGCGAACTAATCTGCAATCTCCAGCATATGTTTGAACATCCCAACCAAGGAGACAATCACAACGCCGGAGTCTTTGCTTGGTGCTATTCCCGTATGGGAGAATTTATTCCCCAACTGATTGCCGAAGGCTGCAACCCGCGAATTATGCTCGACTATTCGGGCAACTTATTGTGGGGATTACGCCAAATGGGACGCGACGATATCTTTGATAATCTCAAGCGGATTACCTGCGATCCTCAATATCAACCTCATGTAGAATGGCTGGGGACAATGTGGAGTCACGCCGTCATTCCCTCAACTCCCATTCCCGACATCAAACTCCAAATTCAAGCATGGCAACATCATTTCGCAGCCATTTTTGGCATTGATGCCCTGAAGCGCGTTAAAGGTTTTTCGCCCCCAGAAATGCACTTTCCCAATCACCCAGATACACTTTACGAATACATCAAAGCTTTGAAAGAATGCGGATATCGCTGGCTGATGGTGCAGGAACATTCTGTAGAAAATCCCGACGGATCGGGATTGTCGCAAGACCAAAAATATATTCCCAACCGTTTAGTTGCTCGCAATTCTCGCGGGGAAACAATCAGTATTACTGCTTTGATTAAAACCCAAGGTTCGGATACGAAGTTGGTCGGTCAAATGCAGCCGTATTACGAAGCAAAAGGACGCAATAAGCAGGAAATTGGCAATATCACAATTCCTTCTTTAGTTACTCAGATTGCCGACGGCGAAAATGGCGGCGTGATGATGAATGAATTTCCCAGCGCTTTTGTCAAAGCTTGGCACGAAAACCGCGAACAAGGCGGGGGAAAATCCGGTGTTGTTGGTTTAAACGGCACTGAATATTTGGAGATAATTGAAGCGGCGGGCGTTAATCCTGATGATTATCCTGTTTGTCAGGGGATTAACCAGCACAAAATCTGGCAGTTAGTCGATCGTGATAGTGCTACACCGGAAAAGGTGGAAAAAGCGATCGCCCAACTCAAGCAAACCGACCATAATTTTCACATGGATGGTGCTTCTTGGACTAACGATTTGAGTTGGGTGAAAGGCTACGAAAATGTCTTGGAACCGATGAATCTACTCAGCGCTGCATTTCACAAAAAATACGACCCGCTGGTGCAGCAAGATGCGGCAGTTACTAAGCAGTTTGAATACCAGCAAGCTTTGCTTTACAATTTGTTGGTGCAAACAAGCTGTTTCCGCTATTGGGGACAGGGAACTTGGACTGATTACGCGCGCGAACTTTACAACCGCGGCGCTGCTTTAATGAAGTAGCAGAATTTATTGTAGGGTGCCCCGAAAACCAACTGTTTGAGCTTCCTCAAATATCAGCGTTGACGCACCCTACATCTAGAAAACTTTATTGATAAAGAGAGGACTAGAGTCCTCACTACAAACACGAATTTATCAATTACTGTCTACATTTCCTGCATCAACCGCAAATAGTTTTGCCGCATTTGCGTCATATTTTCCATCATTCTATTAGCCATATCTTTCTCAACATCGCTCATTTGCTGCCAAAATAAAGCCGATCGCCTCGCCATAATTGCTTCTTCCCACAACATCTCCAAAAGTTGCGCCGCCATTGGGTTTTCAGCATCGATAATTCCACACAATTGCTCGAAAGCCCGGTTGGCTTCGTTGTGAGTGCTAACATCCTGAACCAGGGTTAGGCATTTTTTGAGTTGTACGATCGGATTTTCAGAAGAGTAAGCCATAATTTCACTGAGATAAGCGACAAAATTTACACTGATACCTTTGAGATTACTAGAGTTGTGACACAGCGGTAGAGTTCCCTACATACCACCGCCAAGGCAAATCCATTCCTTGAGAAATCCCGATCCGCGTAGTTTGCACAAAATTTATTGTACCCTCCTCCACAGCTTGCTGAAAGTTCTCGCTCCGGTGTTCCAATCGTAGCGGTTGGCCTGCACCCAAGGGAGAACCGCTTAAAGTTCGATCGATCTGCAGTACCTTACACAGTTTCCCAGGCCCGGCGGCGAGGCGCGATCGCTTCTTCTCGGGAATTCCAGCGAATTCTTGGGGAAGCGCATCTAGCTGCAAAGCTCGAATCAGTACACCACTAGCAACTCCCTCTGCATCCGTCACCACATTAAAACAGTGATACATCCCGTAGATTAAGTAAACGTAGCTCATACCCGGAGGCCCGAACATCACCTCACTGCGAGGAGTGCGCTGTCGGTAAGCGTGACAAGCGGGATCTCCCGGGCCGTAAGCTTCGGTTTCGACAATCATTCCCCGAATTGTCTCGCCGTCAGGAAACTGCCGCACCAGAGTACAGCCGAGCAAATCTGGCGCTACGCTGGTAGATGGCCGCGCCAGCCAAAAAGATTCTACAATCTGAGTATTTGCACTCACTCAACAACAGCAGGTAAATTATGGACGTTAAGTTAGTTTTAGCAGTCTTGACAGCAGTTTTCACCGTTTGCTGTCTGTTCTTCGGCACAAAAAACGGATTCTACGATACTGATAAGTATCACGGTAACGGTTCTGCTCACTAATTTTAGGCGATTGTTAGTTGCTTAAAAAAACCGCCGGCTGACTGACAGGTGGCGGTTTTTTTTAATGAACCACAGAGGCCACTGAGGACACAGAGAAAGAGAAAAGAGAGTGCAGAAAAAATGAAAAGAAGTTGACAAATGATGACACAGCAGATTGCTTTATGGGCTGCAATTAAGGATGAATTTTGCCATCGGGCATTTTAGCTTCTTGCAAGCTAGCATTTGAGAAGTCAGCGCATCCCATGAGGTTAAAACGCATTGTCGCTCCTCGATCCGTTGCTTTCATATTAAAACCAACTACTGCATTTTCTGGGTTATTTTGTTCTGGAATAGCGGTGACATTAAAATCCATATTTGCTTCTTTTTCATTAGCCTCAAGGTTGAAAGTAATGCCGCTACAGCCCAAATCAGCTCCGGTCAGGTTGGCTTTATTTAAGTTAGCATTTTTTAGGTTGGCATTGGCTAATTTTGTTCCTGACAAATTAGCACCTTCGAGGTTCGCGCCCTGCAAGTTAAATCCTTGTAAGTCAAGTCCCTTCAAGTTGGCATTCCTGAAATTGCATTCGGGACATTGCTTGGTTTCCAGTAATTGCTTGACTTGGTTTTGTTGAGTTGAAGCCGGTATATATTTGACCGCAGTAAATATAACTGCGATCGACAAAGCAGCAGTAAGTAAATTTTTAAATTTCATACAAGTTCTGAAAAGCTTTCGTAGCTTTATTTTGCGATTAATATATTGCTACAGTAGGGTGATCGACCTCTCCAGAATTCCCACAAAAAAATGCAGGCATCTCCGAGAACCAGTCCAACGCAATTAAACACCGCCAGACTTATACATCCACCCTCCTTTCCCTCGCCAGTGCTGCTTTGAGTTTCGGACTCGCCCCCTCCGTCTGCTTCACTTTGCTTTAACCAGCCCACAAACGAAATTTACTGTTACCCGAAGGCGCGCATTTGCATATACCTCCAGACTGAAATAAAAGAAACTTTATTTATATCCCTGGAATGAGTAAATCATCGAGAGATTACAGCATGATTGAATAGAAACGCAATACCGTACCTGCGCTGTTAAGTTCTCAGCAACTACTTTTGTCAAAAAAATTGCTTTGAGAAATTAATTTACTCTAAAAACTGTTGGCAGCAGCTCAGGTTCCTAAACCTCGCCAGAACACACCCTACCTATAATCCCGACAATTCGGAGCGGCAATGAACACAATCAAACCCGAACCAAAAAGATCGCGCTTCATGGCTCTGCTGCTGACAACTCTGCTGACATTTCCCTTTGTGACTGCTTGCGGTTCTAGCCAGGAAAGTTCCGCTCCCCCGCCTCCTGTTGACGATACTCGCGCTGGAGGAGTGCAAACTAATCGTGCCTCCACTCCTTCGCCACAAGCGAAAAAAGGATTGAGCAATGCTCAAAAAGTAGGGATTACTTTAGCAGGAGCCGCCGCCCTTTACTACATCTACAATCAGCACAAAAATAAACAAGAAAAGGGGCCGCAGGGAAAACATTACCTTTCCAAAAACGGTCGCGTTTACTACCGCGATGCCCAGAATCGCGCTCACTGGGTAACGCCCCCGCCTGGAGGAATTAAAGTTCCGGAGTCCGAGGCAGTGCGTTACCGCGAATTCCAGGGGTATAACAACCAAAATACCGGTCGAGACCTTACTACCTTGCCGGAAGCTACAGCTCCTGTTCCGGCACAGTAGTGTAACCATTTGAGATTTTAGATTGCAGGTTCCGTGACGTTCAATTAAATCTGGGATTCCCAATCTAAAACAGTCGTTTTTCAACACATAAAAAAGAGGAACTCTATCATGGTAGACGGATTTTTGCGGAAGTTAAAAGATGCGATCGTCGGGCCAGACAGCGAGCAAGTCGATCCTGACGGCTATTACGAAGATGCCTCAAATCCCGGACAGTACGGCAACGTGACTCCGGCAAGCGAAGACCCCTACGGCGACCCCGCAGACTACGGACAGTACGGCAACGTGACTCCGGCAAGCGAAGACCCCTACGGCGACCCCGCAGACTACGCCGGTACCGACTACGGACAGTACGGCAACGTGACTCCGGCAAGCGAAGACCCTTACGGCGACCCCGCAGACTACGTAGCGGATGCTGGAATGTTCGGCAATGTGACCCCGGCAAGCGAAGACCCCTACGGCGACCCGGCGGATGAAGAAGGCTTTAGTTAAGTCAGTGGGCTAGAAAATTTACCTGGTAAGCAACAGCACCCCTGCGGGGGTGTTTTTTTGTTGCGAAATACTACGAGTGAGCGAAAGATGAGCGGAAAAGGGAACTCTTGAGGGCATAGAGAATCTGAAACCCTTAACGGACAAGAGAATTGTTAAACGGAGAGGGTGGGATTTGAACCCACGGAACCTTGCGGTTCACCTGATTTCAAGTCAGGCGCATTCGACCACTCTGCCACCTCTCCGGGCGCATAAATTTTATCATACCAGCAAATGTCTCTAACTACAAATAGCCGCAGATTCAGCGCGCCGATAAAGAATTTGTTCTCTTTCTACCCCGAAATCTTCGCCTACCCATACCAGAGAGACTTCCGACACTGCTCCATTTTCCAGCAGGACGATCGAGAAATTCCGCAGTTTCGAGCACTCTCTCTCGACAATTCGCGGTACGCTGGCCGCATTCAAATAAACTGTACCCTCCGCACTCACCTCCAGCGACTTCCGCAACTCCTGCTTCGTGTGCCGCAGTTTGTGGTGCATATGACCAAAAGTTACCAGCGGTATGTGCTTCCCAGAACTCCGAGTTCGATTGATCGCCTCCGCAAAATCCGGGTCGCCCCAATCCCCTCCCAATGGCTTCCAATCCCGCCCGCAGGGGTCTTCAGGAGCCTCTCCCAGCCCCGTCGGCCCCGTGTGACCCAAAAAAATCACATTTTCGCAGTCCGCCTCCGCCGCAGCTTCTGCAATGCGCCGTGCTGACTCTTCAAAACTTTCTACCCCAAACCACTCCGAGTAAAAATCCCCGTACTTCCACTCCGATCCCCCCCAAGTAAACGGGCGGCTTCCCACCACAGTTACGCCCAATTCGGGAAAATCCCGTTTCCCGTAACCGACGTGAGCTTCTCCCATTAAATCTAACTGTTGTTTTACCCAATTTTCTTGGGTGCGATCGTAAGGGCACTGACTGCGACCCCACTCCGTCGCCGTGTACCAAGCATCGTGGTTCCCAAACACCGCTGCTTTCGGAATGTCCAATTGGGCGATCGCCCGCACCACCTCCACCGACTCATTGCCAAAATCCCCCACAAACAGCACCAAATCAACGCCCAGATGCTTCAGGGCTTCCCCGTCTTCAGGTTCCCAGCGATCGTGAACATCCCCCACCACCGCAATTTTGATAGATTTAGCTTTATTCATGTGATTTGTCATGTGCGATCGATCCCTAGCCCCTTCTTACTCAGCATAAGAAACAGCGACCAATTTTTGCACTCTCCCGCAGCATATTTTGGATTTTAGATTTGAGATTTTAGATGAGCTCCACTGAACAGCCAGCAGTTTTTGGTGAATTCAACTATAATTCAAAATACACTTTAGCTGTCTTCGCCACCTTCCCCGGAATATTCTAACTGTGTTTACCACCGCACCTGCTCCGAACTTTACTCAAACCCGACTGCCCGACGACTTGTTTGCAGCCATTAACGCCCTCAAACAAGAGTTAAACGCCGTCATTCTCGCCCACTATTACCAAGACTCCGAGATTCAAGACATCGCAGACTTCATTGGCGACTCCCTAGAACTTGCCCGCAAAGCCGCCAACACCAGCGCCGAAGTCATAGTTTTTGCCGGAGTTCATTTCATGGCCGAAACCGCAAAAATTCTCAATCCCGACAAATTAGTATTGTTGCCAGACTTAAATGCTGGGTGTTCCCTCGCCGACAGTTGCCCTCCCGAAGCCTTTGCAGCTTTCAAAGCCGATCGACCAGGACATTTAGTAATTTCCTACATTAATTGTACCGCCGCCATTAAGGCAATGAGCGATATAATTTGCACCAGTTCTAACGCCGTTAAAATTGTCAACCAAATTCCTGAAAATCAGCCGATAATTTTTGGACCAGATCGCAATCTCGGCCGCTACGTCATGGAACAAACAGGCAGAAACATGGAGATTTGGCAAGGAGCTTGCATTGTCCACGAAAACTTCTCAGAAAAAAAGATAGTTCAACTCAAAATCGAAAATCCCGAAGCCGAAATAATTGCTCACCCAGAATGCGAACCTCTCGTGCTGCGCCACGCTAATTACATAGGCTCCACCACTGCTTTGCTCAAATATTCTCAAGCTAGTTCCAGCCAAGCTTTTATTGTCGCGACTGAACCGGGAATCATTCACCAAATGCAAAAGCAAGCTCCGCACAAACGCTTTATTCCCGCTCCTCCCAACAATAATAGTTGTGCTTGCAACGAATGCCCTCACATGAGATTAAATACCTTGGAAAAATTGTATCTAGCTATGAAAAATCAAACGCCTGAAATCACCATGCCCCTAGATATTCAACTAGCAGCTTTGCAGCCCATCCAACGAATGCTAGAAATGAGCTAACTGGTGGCTATTTTTCAGTAAATACATTGTATGCTGGGTTGGGCACGGCGATTAAATTAAGTCATTGCCTAACCCACCAACTCGGCAATTCGTGAAGCAGTAGTTAACTCTTTCTCTTCCTCTGCATTTCATTCCTTGAAAACTCATCAACAATAAATGATACCCGAAAAACTGATTGTTTTCACCCGCTATCCCGAACCGGGAACAACCAAAACTCGACTAATTCCGGTGCTGGGAAAAACAGGCGCTGCCAACCTTCACCGCTTGATGGCCCAACGAACGATCGCCTGCGCGCTCTCTCTCCAAACATCCCGCCGATTATCAGTAGAAATTCACCGAGCCGGCGGCAGCCAACAACTGATGCAAGAGTGGTTGGGAAGTGATATTTTGTGTCAAAATCAAATAGACGGTGATTTGGGCGCAAGAATGACAGCAGCATTTCAAAAGTCTTTTAATTCAGGGGTTAAGAAAACAGCAATTATCGGCACTGATTGTCCTGATTTGAAAGCCGAAATCATGGCACAAGCTTTTGATGAAATGAGCCAGCACGATGTAGTTTTGGGTCCCGCGACAGACGGAGGTTATTATTTGATCGGGTTGCGGCAATCGATACCGGAATTGTTCGGTGGCATTCCCTGGGGAACCAGTGAAGTATTTGCTTGTACGCGGGCGATCGCCCAAAAGCTCGATCTCAATATTGCTTATCTTCCCACTCTTACAGATATTGATCGACCAGAAGACCTCCTTGGTTTAGATATTAATATATTGAAATAACTAAACTCTATTTAAGGCTGATTAACTATTAGAAAGAATCATATATTTTTTAATAAAAGTGCTTGCTTGTAAAACCGGAACGTCCTAATATAGTAATTGTATTTGTCTAACCAAATGCTGAATCTCAGTAGCAGTTAGACAGCGCTTGGGACAATAGTCCCAGGCGCGATAAAAAGCCAAAAATTACCAACTAAATTAGCAACTAACAGCTCGGCTTTGTACAAAACCCGCCATGCCACAGGAAAGCCCTATGTAGGCGCGGGGCCTGTGTAAAAAATGACCAACTAATAGCTTGGTTATTTACCAAACTCTCACGTTAAGGCAAAATGTAGGGGCGAACCCGGGGTCAGAAAGGGGCAAAATCAGCTTTGTACAAAACCCGCTCTCTCTCACGGGCTGCTTAATTCTGTATGTCGCCAGAAAATCCCAATCTCAAAATTTCCATTATCATTCCCGTCTTAAACGAAGCATCTACAATTGCCCCAGTCATCTCCACCGCGCTTCAGGCCCAAAATGTCGAAATAATTGTCGCTGACGGCGGCAGCAGTGACGGTACTACAGATATAGCAAAATCTTTGGGCGTCCGAGTTATCTCCACCGCCCCAGGCCGTCCAGCCCAAATGAATGTAGGTGCAGCCGCCGCTACTGGAGAGATATTGCTGTTTCTCCACGCCGACACTCTTTTGCCTAGGGGGTACGACGATAGCGCGCGTCGGGTACTAGCTAATCCCTGTACGCTAGCGGGGGCCTTTGAACTCAAGATTGACGCCCGCAGTCTCAGCCTCCGGTTGGTAGAAACAGGGGTAAACTGGCGATCGAACTTTCTGCAAATGCCCTACGGCGACCAAGCTATTTTCCTCCACGCAGTTACCTTTGACAAAATTGGCGGTTTTCCCGACTTGCCACTGATGGAAGACTTTGAATTCGTGCGCCGATTGAAAAAACAAGGCCGCATTGAAATAGTACCCCAGCCAGTGCTGACCTCCGCCCGTCGCTGGCAACAGCTTGGGGTTCTCCAAACCACCGCCATTAATCAAATAGTAATCATCGCTTATTTCCTGGGAGTGTCGCCCGATCGACTCGCTTTCTGGTATAAGAGGCAAAAGAAAAATTCTTCCAAAAACTAAAGAATAGTGAACTTTTCTAAAGCTCGCCGTTAATTATGTAAATAGGAAACACGTCCCTGCGTAAAATATGACTTGAACGCCTCAACTTTTTAAACTGCGAGGACAAACAGAATATGGCCGATCCCAGAGATGCAGAGCTTATTAAACCCTTTAACGGCGACCCCTTCACGGGTCATCTAGCAACTCCCATCAGTGCTTCTGATTTCACAAAAGCATTCATTGGGAACTTGCCCGTCTACCGCAAAGGACTCTCGCCCCTAATTCGAGGCCTAGAAATTGGTTTGGCACACGGTTATTTCCTCGTCGGCCCCGAAATCGTCTTCGGCCCCCTGCGGGATTATCCAGAAGCAGCTAATCTCGGAGGATTATATACAGCCCTCGTCTTAGTTCTGCTTGGCACACTAGGTATGTCTGCTTACGGTTTAGTCTCTTTCAAACAAGACAACACCAGCTACCCTAGCGCTAATCCCATGACCCCTGATGCCCTCAGAAATGCTGAAGGCTGGAGCCAGTTTACCGGTGGTTTCTTCATTGGTGGAATGGGTGGTGTCTTTGTTGCCTACTTCTTACTCGAAAACTTTAACGGCGTTGATGCCATTTTCCGGGGCTTAGTCAACAATTAGACTTGACTCCCAAATATCCCTGTTGGAACACACTAACTTTAGTTTGGAGAATTTGATATGACAGGTTCCTACGCTGCCTCTTTCTTGCCTTGGATTTTGATTCCCCTAATTACCTGGGTGATGCCGGTGGTGGTAATGGGTTTGTTGTTTATCTACATTGAAAGCGACGCCTAATCCTTACCCCTAAAGTAAGACCTAAGTTGGAAAGCCGAAGTAAGACGATGGATGAACAATTGCTCTGAAATTTCTAGATAAATCTAGAGAAAATCAGCAAAAATTGTTTTGAGATTGCTGGCTATCAGAAAACTTAGTTTCTTTACCCCCATCCCCAGAATTGATCTGTGGAGCAATCTTTCAGTTTTCTTCCTTCAAAACTCGTAATTGCAAAAAAATCCTCTGTCGGCAGGCAGAGGATTTTTTTGCAAAGAAGACAAATCATCCGCTCAGAGCACACAAATTGCCCAATTCTAAGCCACAATTGTTATGGAAACCTACTAATGAGGAGACAGCGATGCAATTTTCCCCCGCACGCCGCATCTTAGCTCCATTCCTGATCTCGGTACTGCTGTTAGTGACCGCCTGCGGTCAAACCCAAGCCCCCTCCCGCTGGGACAAAGCCCAGCAGGAAAGCACCCAAAAACCTGGTAAAGCACAGCAGACAACTGCTGATAAATCAAGTGCGAGTAATCAAAACCTGCCCAAGAAGGCAGTGGCAGGCGGTAAGTTAAATAAATACTTCCCGGCTTCTGGCGGTGGATTCGATCGCGTTTTTGCTCAAGAAAAATCCGGTTTTGCTGAAGCTAAGCTGAACAAAGACGGAAAAAATGTCGCGGTTCTCTCGATTAACGACATCGCCGGCAACCCTAGCGCAGGTGCAAAATTTAAGCAAAGTACCAAGCAAATTGCAGGCTATCCCGCCATTAATCAGGGTGCTAATGGTACCGCTGTTTTAGTGGCAAATCGCTATCAGGTGAAAGTTCAATCGCGCAGTCCCTCTTTTACCGCTAGCGAGCGCGAAGCTTGGCTGTCAAAATTTAACCTGGGCGGTCTCGCCCGCGTCAAGTAGCAATGTCTCTTGTCACACTCCGCGCCTGACTCCAGTCTGGCGCTATTAAAACTAAGTTTGCCACAAAGAGAGTGTGAAGTTTTTGCCATCTGCCAAAAGTAATACCTTTGATTTTCGTTCCAGCATAAGGAGTTTTTTGTGAGCAAAACAGTCTTTGAATTAGTCGATCAACTGCCTCAAGACAACATGACTGTCAAAGCCCTGCGAGCGCTTGACTTTGTGGTTCCCGGTGAGTGGAACAATTTAGTTGGCTTTGAAAATACCATTCGCACCGTTACTGGCGAAACTGACGAAGAACTGATCCAGCAAATCGGCGAGCGCGCTATCTACCTCTTCAACGATAAATCAGAGGGCTACCAGCGCGCTCTCTGGCTCTACCAAACTATTGACAACGCCGACAAGGCTTTGGGCACTGCCGCCCTCGCTAACAAAGTTGCGGAAAATGTGCCGTTTTTGTCCATGCTAGGCAATCTCACTCCCAAGCCGGAAAAAGCTCAAACGATCGACCTTTCTCTGAAGTTAGTCACTGAGTTGCTCGCTTTTTGCCAAATCAACGGCATTCCTGGCGACAGCATCGGCGATTTTGCCGCATCCTTGGGCGACTACGGCGGCGAATCCCTGATGCGGATGGCTGCTTTGGTTTGCTTTGATGGTTTGATTCCTTTGGGCCCAGACTTTATCATGGCAACTCAGTCTTGGATTCAGAGACTCTCCCCCAGCGATTTGCAAGATAATTCGGTCTTTAACTCGATCGGTGGCATGATTCCAGGGGGCTCTCCCGCAGGCCAGTTGGGCTTTATCGGCGAAAGCTTTAACTCGGTTTCCGGCTGGATGAGCTCTTTTGTGAGCGATCGAGGTTTGACTCCCCAAAACGTACTTGGCCACTTGCAGAGTTTTGTGGAAATTTCTGCTGACAAGGTAGACTACGTGGGCGCATTCCTCGACATGACTACCAACTACTACGAACACACCGGTGTTCAAACTCTAGCCCGCCGTTTGATTGAACGAGCTGTCGCTGAGATTTAGAATAACCAAAGGAGTTGTGATATTGGCGGTCGATCGCCCTGTGAGAGTGTTTTCAGTTCAAATTTTTTTGACTAGCCATTCTCTCAGGTTGGTTTGCGATAAAATGTGTGCCCTCAAGAAAGTCGATCGCCCGCTTGCTCAACTCCCAACTCCTTACCGAATCACTTTTAACAGGAAGCGTTAATGTCAGAAGAACCGAAAAATCCTACCGCTGGCGAAT